>DMJA01000242.1 GCA_003451935.1 Verrucomicrobiota bacterium
AGAACGCATGCGTCTGGACGGCTCCGTCCAAGTCTTCTTCCGAATCCTCCAGGCCTCCTAGCCATCACACACTTTCGGACATTGCCAATTCGTTTTCCCGTCTACTTTTTCCCGTTGTCCCGAAAGAACCCCAACATCCGTTCACGTTCGCGCATTCCACCCATCGGTCTCGCTTATTATAATATGCGAGACTGAGCATTTCCCATAAGATTGCCTAGTTTTCAAAGAACCATTTGGTTTTTAGTCTCGCTTATTATAATAAGCGAGACTTGAAGCATGCCGGGATAGGACACGGGATGAGGATCATTTCGTGCGCGCAACCGATCCATGGATTCCGGATTTTTCCATGGCGTGGAAAACCTAGGGAAAAGGGCCTGGCCGGCAACTAACCGCATGGGGGGCAAGGGGTTTGGCGGACCGGAAAACAGACCCGAATCCGCTTGGATTCACGGGGGCGATGGGCTAGAAGAATCGGGTACCCTTTTCCCCGAAAGAGGCGATTTTGGAACCGAAATTCACCCATTTGCATTTGCACACCGAATATAGCCTGCTGGACGGGCTGTGCGCGCTGGACCGGGGCGAGAAGCACCAGAGCCCGCTGATGGAACGGGCGCAGCAGCAGGGGCAGGTGGCGCTGGCGATCACGGACCATGGAAACCTCTTCGGCGCAGTGCATTTCTACAAGGCGGCGCGCAAGCATGGCCTCAAGCCAATCCTCGGCTGCGAAATCTACGTCACGCCCGGGAGCCACCGCGAGAAGGTGCTGGTGAATGGGCGGCAGGCGAACCACCTGGTGCTGCTGGCGGAGAACGAAAGGGGCTTCGCGAACCTGATCCGGCTGGTGAGCAAGGCGCATCTGGACGGGTTCTACTACAAGCCGCGCATCGACCGGGCGCTGCTGGCGGAGCACCACGAAGGGTTGATCGCGCTGTCGGCCTGCCTGAAGGGCGAGGTGGCGGAGGCGTTCATGGACGGACTCGACGACAAGGCCCGGATGCTTGCGGGCGAGTACGCCGAGATCATGGGGAAGGACCATTTCTATCTGGAGGTGCAGGACCACGGGCTGGCGGAGCAGGCGCCCGTGAACAAGAAGATGGCGGCGCTGGCGCGCAAGCTGGGCCTGCCGCTGGTGGCGACGAACGACGTGCACTACCTGGCCCCGGACCATGCCGAGCCGCACGAGATGCTCCTGTGCCTGCAGACGCAGGCGAAGTGGAGCGAGCCGGACCGCATGAAGTACGGCTCCGACCAGTTCTACCTGAAAAGCGAGGCGGAGATGCGCCGGCTGTTCGGGGAGCTGCCGGAGGCGATCGAAAACACCTGGAAGATCGCCGAGCGGTGCAACGTGGAGCTGGCGCTGGGCGGGCAGAAGAATCCGCATTTCCCGAACTACAAATGCCCCGATGGCCTCACCCACAAGCAGTACCTGACGAAGATCGCGGCGGAAGGCGTCCGCAAGCTCTACGGCGTGGAGGATCTGGAGCATCCGAAGGACGACCGAGAAAAGACGATCGCGGCGCGGTTCTTCCACGAGCTGGGCGTGATCGAGAAAACGGGGTTCCTGAACTACTTCCTCGTGGTGTGGGATTTCATCCACGCGGCGAAGCAGAGGGGAATCCCGGTGGGGCCGGGGCGCGGATCGGGCGCCGGGAGCCTGATCGCCTACGCCGTGGGCATCACGGGCATCGACCCGCTGCGCTACGGGCTGATCTTCGAGCGCTTCCTGAATCCGGAGCGCGTGTCGCCGCCGGACTTCGACATCGATTTCTGCCAGGCGCGGCGCGGCGAAGTGATTGAATACGTGCGGAAGAAATACGGTGCGGACAGCGTGGCGCAGATCGTGACCTACGGCACGCTGGGCGCCAAGACGCTGATCCGCGACATCGGCCGCGCGCTGGAAATCCCGCTGCCGGACTGCGACCGTCTCGCCAAGATGATCCCCGAGGTGCCCGGCACCACGCTGATGGGCGCGAAGAAGGACAGCCTCGATTTCGCGAACGCCTGCAAGAGCGAGCCGTTCGCGAGGGAAATCATGAAGTACGCGCCGCCGCTGGAGGACATGCCGCGGCAGACCGGCACGCACGCGGCGGGCGTCGTCATCGGCGAACGGCCGCTGATCGAGCTGGTGCCGCTGACGAAGGACAAGGACGGCAACGTCATTTCGCAGTGGGAGTCCGGCCCGCTGGAAGAGGCGGGCCTCCTGAAGATGGACTTCCTGGGCCTGAAGACCCTGACGGTGGTGCGCGAAGCGTGCGAGAACGTGAAGCGCACGACGGGCGTCGAGCCGGATCCGGACCGCCTGCCGCTGGACGATCCGGCGGTGTACGACCTGCTGCGTCGGGCCGACACGGTGGGCTGCTTTCAGGTGGAGAGCCGGGGCCAGATGCAGATGCTGGTCAAGCTGCTGCCGGAGCGATTTGAGGACCTGATCGTCGAGGTGGCGCTGCTGCGCCCCGGCCCGATCCAGGGCCACATGGTGCACCCCTACCTGCGGCGGCGCCAGGGGCTGGAGCCGGTGAGCTATGCCCATCCGGCGCTGGAACCGGCGCTGGCCGAGACGCTGGGGGTAATAGTCTTTCAGGAACAGGTGATCCGGGTGGCGATGG
>DMJA01000125.1 GCA_003451935.1 Verrucomicrobiota bacterium
GGATCGTGGCCGGCACCTTGTGGACATCCGTCGTCGCCAGCAGGAACTTCGCGTGCGGCGGCGGCTCCTCCAGCGTCTTGAGCAAGGCATTGAAAGCTCCTGTGCTCAGCATGTGCACTTCGTCGATGATGTAGATCTTGTAGGGCCCCCGCGCCGGCGCGTAGCGCACGTTGTCGCGCAGGTCGCGCACCTGGTCCACGTTGTTGTTCGACGCCCCGTCGATCTCGATCACATCCAGGCTGTTGCCCGCGACGATCTCCTTGCACGAATCGCATGTGTCGCACGGATCGGCCGATTTTCCCCGCTTCTGGCAGTTGAGCGCCTTCGCCAGCAGCCGCGCCGTGGTCGTCTTGCCCGTCCCCCGCGGCCCCACGAACAGATAGGCATGCGCCACCCGGTTCGTTTGGATGGCGCGCGAAAGCGTCTGGATGACATGCTCCTGCCCGACCACCTGCTCGAACTGTTGCGGACGCCATTTCCGCGCCAAAACTTCGTATGACATGCTGTCGTCTCCCGCTGGGTGTTGGGGCGCGTCCCGTCCGAGCCGGCCGTCACGGGCCAGGACACCCACGGCACCCGGAAGAACTGCCATACCGTTGCTGCCTTCCGGCCCTGGCGGGGTTCTGGCGGCATCCGTCGCATGGGACCCAACCCGTGACAACCGGCCCGGGCGGAGCCCGGTCCCGCCCGCCGGAACCCGTCCCGGCAAGCGCAAAACACCCTATCCCCCCCCGTATCGAAAATCAATCCATTCCCTCACATCTTCCGGATCCATTCCGCCGAGCGGTATTTGCCTTCCAACGCGGTGGCTTCTTCCTGCACGGAGGCTTCCGATTCCTGGCGGATCCATTGAAGTTCCCATTCGGAGGCCAAGCTGCCCAGCATCGCCGTTTCGAGTTCCTCCGACCGCGCACGGGCCTCCGGAAGCTGCAAGGACCCTTGGTACAGCACCGTGCTCCCGTAGCGGCGGATCGCCCCTCCCAGGATCTTTCCCGCCTCCGACAGGATATCCATCGCCACGGGCTGAACGAAGCACTGCGAGGCCCCCTCCGGCCCCTGCGGGGCCGCACTCCCCCCCTTTGCGCACAGCCGCGCATCCATGCCGGCTCCGCGCAATCCCCCCAAGAGAGCCGAATGCAGCCGGCGGTAGATTTCCGTCGGCCGCAGCACCCCGCCATCCGGAAAGACGCAGGAAAAGGTCAGATCGTCGATATGCGGCACGATGCCCCCCCCCGTCGGCCGGCGCGTGTAGGAATTTCCAATGCCCGGCGGCAGCGCCCGCTCCACCTCGCGGATGCGCTGCGCATAGCCGAACGTCGCCCCCCCTCCTTTCCACCGGAAAAACCGGATGCAGAACGCCTCCGGCCGCGACTTCGCCAGCGCCTCGTCCAGCGCCATCTGGCCGAACACGTCGAGGGCTGGAGAATCTAAGAGTATGCCTTGCATGACGAATCAGAACTCATGAACCAATCGAAGAATCTTAGCAGGAAAACAGGAAACACAAGAAAACAGGTTTTCAGAAAGCCCCATATTCTTGGGCTGTCCTCTATGTGCCCTCTGCGTTCTTTGTGGCCATCGGCCCTCCGACCCCGAACGCCTCGGCGAGGCGTCCCTACCTTCCGGGCCTGTTTTCCTGTTGTTTCCTGTTTTCCTGCTGAAATTCCAAGGCTGTTTTCATGAGTTCTGATGAATCTTCCGGCTGTTCACCATGCCACATTGGGGGTGCGCGCGGCGCCCAGCTCGTCCAACCGTTTCACAGGCAGATCGTGCGGGGCGGCATGGACGCGTTCCGGATCGGTCAGCGCTTCGGCATGGATGGCCCGCAGGGCGTCCACGAAGGCATCCAGCGTCTCCTTCGTCTCCGTTTCCGTCGGCTCGATCATGATGGCCTCGTGCACGATCAGCGGGAAATAGATCGTCGGCGCGTAGAATCCGTAATCCAACAGCCGCTTGGCGACGTCGAGCGTCTTGAGGCCGCCCATCTTCTCCGGCTCCGTCCGCAGCACGCATTCGTGCATGCAGGGCTCGTCCACCGCCGACGGGAACAAGTCCTTGAGCTTTGCCCGGACATAGTTGGCGTTGAGGATGGCGTTCTCGGCAATGCTCCTCAACGTCTGCCCGTCATGTCCGCGCAGATAGGCATAGGCCCGGATCGCCACGCCCGTATTGCCCGCAAAACTACGAACCCGGCCAATGCTGCCCGGAATCTTCGTTTTCAGGACGAATTTTCCGTTCTTCTCCGCCACGCGTGGAACGGGAAGGAACTTCTCCAGCGCCGCGACCACACCCACGGGCCCGGATCCCGGCCCGCCGCCGCCGTGCGGCGTCGAGAACGACTTGTGCAGGTTCAGGTGCAGGATATCCACGCCGAAGTCCGCCGGTTTGGCCAGTCCCATCAGCGCATTGAAATTCGCCCCGTCCATGTAGAGCAGTGCGCCCGCCGCGTGGACCGCCTCCGCGATTTCGCGGATCTGGCGCTCGAACAGGCCCAGCGTGTTCGGCACCGTCAGCATCACCATCGCCGTCTGCGGCCCCAGCACCGCTTTCAGCGCTTCAAGATCCAGCCGCCCGTCCGGACGGGACGCCACGGTCTTCACCGAAAACCCGCCCAGCGCGGCAGAGGCCGGATTCGTGCCGTGCGACGAGTCGGACACCAGGATTTCCGTTCGCTTCCGGTCCTTGCGGGAGCGGTGGTAGGCCGACGCGATTAAAATGCCCGTGAATTCGCCGTGCGCGCCCGCCGCCGGCTGCAGCGTGAACGCCGACAGGCCCGTCAGCTCGCACAAAAGTTTTTCCAGGCGCCGCAGGACTTCCAGCGTGCCCTGCACGGCGGCATCCGGCGCGCACGGGTGCGCCGCCGCGAAACCGTCCAGCCCCGCGATTTCCTCGTTGGCGCGCGGATTGTACTTCATCGTGCAGGAACCCAGCGGATACAAATGCGTATCCAGGCAGAAATTGAGGCGGGAGAGCCGCGTGTAGTGGCGGACGACCTCGAATTCGCCCATCTCCGGCAACCGCGGCAAAGCCTTGCGGAGCGCCCCTTCCGGCAGCCAGGCCGAAGCAGGCTTCGATGGCTTCGCGAACCGGATGCCCCGGCGCCCCGCCATGCTCTTCTCGATGGACAATTTTTCGGGGCGGTTCATCTCGCCACCCTCCCCAGCGCGGCCACAAACCGGTCGAGCTCCTCGTCGGTGCGTTGTTCCGTCGCGCACACCAGCAGGGCGTTCTTCATCGCCTTGTCGAAGCGTCCGAGTGGGACGCCCGCAAGGATCCCTTCCTTCAGCAGGGCCTTTTGCACGCGGTCCGCCGGCACCGGGCATTCCAGCGTGAATTCGTTGAAGAACGGCCCCTCGAAGCGCAGACGGAAGCCCGGGACCGCGCAAGCCGCCTCGGCCAGCCGGTGCGCCTTGTCCACGCACAGTTCCGCCACCTCTTTCAGGCCTTCGGGCCCCAGCAGGGCCAGATGGATCGTGGCCGCCAGCGCGCACAGCGCCTCGTTCGAGCAGATGTTCGACGCCGCCCGCTCGCGGCGGATGTGCTGTTCGCGCGCTTGCAGGGTCAGCACAAACCCACGCTTGCCGTCGGCATCGGTCGTCAGGCCGCAGATGCGGCCGGGGATGTGGCGCATGTGCGCCTTCTTGCAGGAAAAGAGGCCGAGATACGGCCCGCCATAGTTCAGCGCGCCGCCCAGCCCCTGGCCCTCGCCCACCGCGATGTCCGCGCCCCACGCCCCGGGCTCCTCCAGCACGCCGAGGCTGACGGGATCGGCGGCGGCAATCAGCAGCGCGCCCTTCGCATGGGCCATCTCGGCGATGCCTGCGCCATCTTCCAGCAGGCCGAAAAAATTCGGCGTGGCGACGACCACGGCCGCCACGGTGTCGTCGAGGCGCTTCTCCACCTCGGCCAAGTCCATGCGGCCCGACGGGCACGGAACCAATTCCAGCTTCGGTTCGCCCTTCGCGCCAAAATAGGTCTGGAGCACGGCACGCCATTCCGGATGCAGCGATTCCGGAAGCAGGATCTTCTTCCGGCCCGTGATGCGGGCCGCGGCGGCGGCCGCCTCGGCCAGCGCCGTCGCGCCGTCGTAGAGCGACGCGTTGGCCGCGTCCATGCCATACAAGGCGCAGACGGAGCTTTGGAACTCGTAGATCGCCTGCAGCGTGCCCTGGCTGGCCTCGGCCTGATACGGCGTGTAGGCCGTCAAGAACTCGCCGCGCTGCACCAGCGCCTTTACCGCCGCCGGGATGTAGTGATCCTGCGCCCCGGCCCCGGCGAAGCACGACAGCGGCTTGTTTTTTGCAGCCAGGGCGCGGGCATGGGCCATCAGTTCCGGCTCGGTCAGCGCGGCCGGCCAATCCAAAGCCGCCGCACGCAAAGCCGACGGGACCTGCGCCAACAGATCATCCAGCGACGCAATCCCGATGGCGCGGAGCATCTCGGAGCGGTCGGCGGCGGTGTGGGGGGAGTACATGGGGGAAGTATCCAGTATTCAGGATTCAGAATTCAGAATGGCGCCATGTGAGATACAATCGGATCGAGTTGATTTCATTCTGACTCCTGAATTCTCTTTCCTAGTGCGCCGTCGTCTTCTGGTAGGCCGCGAAATCCATCAGCCCCTCCAGTTCTCCCGGCTTGGACATCCGGATCTTGAAGAACCAACCCTCCCCGTGGGGCGACTGGTTCACCAGCGCCGGGTTGTCCACAATGGCGTCGTTCACCTCGACCACCTCGCCCGAGACCGGGGCGAAGAAATCCGCCGCCGCCTTGACCGATTCGATGACGGCGCAGGCCTTGCCCGGCTCCACCTTCACGCCAACCTTCGGCAACTCCACGAACACGATGTCGCTGATTTCCTTCTGCGCATAGTCGCTGATCCCGACCGCGGCGACGCCGCCCTCGGCAAACGCCCATTCGTGGCTTTTGGCAAATTTGCATTTGGCTTCATCAAACATGGGAACTCCTTTCAAAGAATGCTAACTACGAAACACGCGAAACTCACGAAAAGAAATCCTGGATTTTTAGCAGGAAAACAGGAAAGGGCAGGAAAACAGGAGGGCCCCCAGAAAAAAAAGAGAAACGGCAGGATGGCCGGCGGCGGACGAAGCGCCATGAAAATCCTTGGTGATTCCTCTGTGCCTCTGCGAGAAATGATTTTCTCCTGTTTTCCTGTGTTTCCTGTTTTCCTGCTAAAACTCTTTGGCTGATCTTTCGCGCTATTCGCGGTTTTCGTAGTTTTAAACGCTGTTTTTCCGGAAGGGGCCGCGCACGGTCTCCGCTTCGACCTTTTTCCCGTGGATTTCGACCTCGACGCGGGTTCCGGGCTCCCAGGCTTCCGTCGCCAGATAGCCCACGCCGATGCCGGTATTGAGGCTCGGGGCGAAAGTCGCGCTGCACAGTTCGCCGATCTTCCGGTCGCCCAGCCAAACCGCGCAGCCGTGGCGCGGCACCCCGCGCCCGAGCAGGCGCACGCCCGTCAGCTTTTCTTTGAAGCCAGCCTCCTTCCGGCGGAGCAGCGCCTCGCGGCCGACAAAATCGCCCTTCTGCAACTTGACGACCCATCCGCAGTTCGCCTCGTAGGGCGTGCGCGTCTCGTCGGCATCCGCCCCGTAGAGCAGATAACCGGCCTCGAGGCGCAGGGTGTCGCGGCTGCCGAGCCCGCAGGGAATCAGGCCGTGGCGGCCGCCCTTGGCCATCAGAACTTCCCAGAAGGCCAAGATGCCCGCGGGCGAGGCCGCCACCTCGAACCCGTCCTCGCCGGTGTAGCC
>DMJA01000249.1 GCA_003451935.1 Verrucomicrobiota bacterium
ATGGGCATCACCGGCACCGATGTCGCCAAGGAATCCTCCAAGATGGTGCTGCTCGACGACAACTTTGCCACCATCGTCGCCGCCGTCGAAGAAGGCCGCACCATTTTCGACAACCTCGTCCGTTTCATCAAATATTCCTTCGGCGGCAACCTCGGCAAGGTGCTGGTGATGATGCTCGCGCCCCTCGTTGGCATTGGCGCGATGGCCCTGCGCCCTCTGCACCTGCTCTGGCTCAATCTGCTGACCGACGGCCTCATGGGCCTCGGTCTCGGCCTTGAATCCGCCGAGACCGATGTCATGAGCCGCCCCCCGCGCAAGCCCGACGCCGCCATCCTCGACCGCCCCGCCATCGTGCATGTGAGTTGGATGGGCCTGTTCATCTGCTTCGCCTCCCTCCTGCTCGCCGGCGCTTGGCATCGGCTTACTCCCGAAGGCGAATGGCAAACGGTGCTGTTCTCCGCCATCGGCTTTGCGCAGATTGGCCAGGCATGGGGCCTGCGGGCCCTTACGAACAAGCCTTTCCGCTTCGGTCGCAACCCCGCCCTCGCGGGCCTGACGATCATCACGCTGGCCTTGCAGCTCGGCGTGATCTACATCCCCGCCTTGGCGCGGACCTTCAAGCTGCAGCCGTTATCCGCGACCGGCCTCGCCGCCACCGCCGGGCTCGGGGTCCTCACCTTTGTCATCGTCCACCTCGAGCGCCGCCTGCACCACCGGCGCTAGGCCGTTCCTCACCAGAAGCGGAAGAAGTGGTGCACGGGGCCGTGGCCGTGCCCGATGCGGTATGCCGCGCCCGCGCGGATGGCCCCCGCGATGTACTCCTTCGCGCGCCGCACCGCGGCCTCCACCTCGTCGCCCCGCGCGATGGACGCCGCGATGGCCGACGACAGGGTGCAGCCCGTCCCGTGGTTGTTGCGCGTCTCCACGCGCGCGCCCGGAAACCGCACGATGCGCTTCTCGTCCCCGAGACAAAGGCAATCGTCGCAGCCTTCCCCCACGAGGTGCCCCCCTTTTACCAAGACGTTCCGGCAGCCGAGCTCCACCAGCTCGAGGGCCGCGCCGGGCATCTCGGCCGCCCCGGAGATCTTCCGCCCCAGCAGCACCGACGCCTCCGGGATGTTCGGCGTCAGGATCTCCGCCAGCGGAATCAGATGGATCTTCAGCGCCTCGATGGCATCGTCCTTGATCAATTTGTCGCCACTCTGCGCCACCATCACCGGGTCCAGCACGATGCGGGAAACCCGATATTCCTGCAACTTGCGCGCCACCGCTTCGATCAGCTCCGCCGAATAGAGCATGCCGATCTTCACCGCGTCCGCGCCGATGTCGGACAGCACCGCATCGAGCTGCTGCGTCACAAAATCGACGGGAACCGGATGGATGCCTGCCACGCCCTGCGTGTTCTGCGCCGTCAGCGCCGTGATGACGCTCATGCCATAGCATCCATGGGCGGCGAACGTCTTCAGGTCGGCCTGGATGCCCGCCCCGCCGCCGCTGTCCGAGCCCGCAATTGTCAGCACCCGCCGATAGGTTTTCCCACTCATGTTCCGCCTCCCGTATCCTGCCCCGGCATTATGGATTTTATAAAATCCATATTATGCTTTTTATAAAATCCATAATGACTGTTTGTCAGGAATCCCGTGCATTTTCAATGATTTTACGCAAGGCCGCCGCCGCCTCGCGCGGCGAATCGGCGGCTACGATGGCCGAGACCACCGCAATGCCGTCCGCACCGGCGCGGATCACGTCCCTTGCATTCCCGGCATGGATCCCCCCGATGCCCACCAGCGGGATCCGTACCGCGGCCCGAATCGCCCGCACCCCATCCAGTCCCAATGGGAGCGCCGTATCGGTCTTGGTCGGCGTGGAAAACACTGGACTGACGCCAATGTAGTCCGCACCGCCCAGTTCCGCGCGCTTGGCGTCGTGGAGCGATTCCGCCGAGACGCCGATGATCCATCCGGGAGGCCCCAATCGTTTCGCGTCGGTGATGGGCATGTCCCGCTGCCCCAGATGGACGCCATCGGCGCCCACCGCCAGCGCAATATCCACGCGGTCGTTGATGATCAGGGGCACGCCCAGCGATCGCGTGACGGTCCGCAACACGCGGGCCTCCTCGAGGATTTCCCGCGTGCCGACGTTCTTCTCGCGCAGTTGCACGCAGGTGACGCCGCCCGCCACCGCCTCGCAGACGATCTCGACCGTCGGCCTTCCGCGCGACAGCGAGCGGTCAGTCACCAGATACAGCGAACAATCAAGCCGGGCCATTGTCTACCAGTTCCTGGATCCGGCATTCTCGCAACACCTCTTCCGCGGTCAACCCATGCAGAGCGTCGAGAAAGCGGACCGCGAAGGATCCCGGCCCCGGCGCTCCGTCCGCCGCATGCTCGCCGGCGAGGCCGTAGTAGGCCAGCGCCGTCGCCGCCGCCGACACCGGGGCGGCATCCACGCCCGCGAAGGCGCCGATGATGGCCGTCGCGCCGCAGCCTGTGCCCGTCACGCACCCCATCAGCGGATGCCCATTGGCCACCCGCACCACGCGGTTTCCGTCCGTGATGAAATCCACCGCGCCGGTGATCGCCACCGGCACGCCCAGTTCCCGCGCCAGCGCCACGGCCCGATCTGCCGCCTCGTCCACGGAATCGGCGGAATCCACGCCCCTGTTTTTGGCGGCCGCGCCGCCCAGCGCGAGGATTTCCGAGGCGTTTCCGCGCACAAGGCTCACGCGCGTCTCGGCCAGGATGCGCTTGGCCGTTTCTGTGCGCAGCTTCGTCGCCCCGGCGCCCACGGGATCCAGGATGATCGGCACCCCCAGCGCCGACGCCTTCTTGCCGGCCTTGATCATGGAGGCGATCCACGCATCCTCCAGCGTCCCGATGTTCAGTACCAAGGCCTTGGCGAAGGACACCATTTCCTCGACCTCGTTCTCCGCGTGCGCCATCACGGGCGACGCCCCCGCCGCCAGCAGGACGTTCGCCGTGAAATTCATTACCACGTAGTTGGTGATATTGTGCACCAGCGGCCGGGTTTCGCGGACCTTCTTCAGATTTTCAGCCGCCCGTGCGGACCAATGCGTTTCCGGTTTCATGTCTCGCCTCTCTTCCCAAACGAAATGATCAGATACAATGCAGCTGCGCCAACCAGGGACGGAATCGACGACCCGCCCGCGAAGGCGGTTTTCACGCAGAGTTGATAGATGCCGAACCCGGCCGCCCACGCCGCCATCGCCCTGCAATTCACGCCCCCGGCGTACCAATAGCGGCCGCGGCGGAACAGGTCCTCCGCCTCGTAGCGGCCGCGCTTCAGGATGAAGTAGTCCGCCAGCACCACGCCGAACAGCGGGCAGAACGCGGCGCCGATGAACAGCAGGAACCCCTCGTACTTCGTCGCGTCGAAGAACAGCGCGATCCCCGTGCCGACGATTCCGCCCAGCAGCACCAGCGGGCGCGTGCCGACCTTCGGGAACAGGCTCTGCGCCGACACCGCGTTGGAATAGATGTCGAGGAAGGTCGTGGTCAGCGTGGAGAGCAGCACGATCCCCACTGCCGGCCAAAGGAGCCGATGCTCGCCCATCAGCTGCATCAGCATCGTTTCCGGCGCGCCGGAACCCGTCGCGAGGGCCGCGACGAGACCCGCCGCAAACATCCAGGAACTCACGATGAAATAGCCCCACCACGTGCCCCGGAGACCGCGGCCCGGCACGGCCGCGTAGCGCGTGTAGTCGGACACCAACGGCATCCACGAAATCGGCATGGCGATGACCAGATCGAGCCCCAGCATGAACGGCATCGAGGGCGCGGATTCCACCGACATCAGATCCCGCCACCCGTAGGTCTTCAGCGCCAGGACCGTCATGGCCACCGAGAGCAGCAGCAGCAAAACCACGCCGATCTTCTGGAGCACCCTCCAAAAGCGCTTGCCCGCCAACGCCCACAGCGTTGTCAACACCCCCAGCGCAAGGATCCACCACCGGGCACTCGCCTCGCCCCCCGCGAGCCCCGCCGCCGCCTGCCCTCCGATCCACAGCATGACCGCCGTCCAGCCCACGAGCTGCACGATGTTCAGGAGGCCTGGCAACGCCGAGCCACGATTCCCCAGCGCCCCGCGCGTGCTCACGATGGAGGGTACGCC
>DMJA01000190.1 GCA_003451935.1 Verrucomicrobiota bacterium
GGCATCGCCATCCCCCACGGCAAGACCGACAGCGTGGACTGCCTGGTCGCCGCCCTCGGCATCAAGCGCGGCGGCGTCGATTTCGGCGCGCTCGACGGCCAGCCCTCGAACATCTTTGTCATGACCGTTTCGCCCGACAGCCGCACCGGCCCGCATATCCAGTTCCTGGCCGAGATCAGCCGGCCGCTCAACGATGCCGCTGTCCGCGCCAAGCTTCTCGCGGCCACCAGCCCCGACGAAGTCCTCCACCTGCTGATTGGTTGAGCCCCGCCTCCCGGAGGCTGCCATGAACGGCCCGGCCGAAGTCCATCCGATGATCCAGTTCGTTTTTCAGCTGGGCATCCTGATCGTTTTCACCCGGATCGGCGGCTATTGGCTCCGCCGCTGGCTGCGCCTGCCCGGCGTCCTGGGCGAGTTGCTCGTCGGCATGGCCATCGGTCCCTACGCCCTCGGCCGCTTCCACTGGCCCTTGGTGGGCCAGCTCTTCGCCCTCGCCCCTGGCGGCGAGGCGGTCTCGCCCGAACTGCATGCCATCGCCACGTTCGCGTCCATCATCCTCCTGTTCCTTTCCGGCCTGGAAACCGACCTGTCCACGTTCCTGCGCTACTCGGTCGCCGGCACCGTCGTCGGCATCGGCGGCGTGGTGTTCTCCTTCGTCCTCGGCGCCGGCTGCGCCCTCTGGTTCGGCCTGGCCGCGAGCTGGATGGATCCCGCCGCCCTCTTCCTCGGCGCCATCGCCACCGCCACCTCCGTCGGCATCAGCGCCCGCATCCTCAGCGAACGCCGCAAGATGGATTCGCCCGAAGGCGTCACCATTCTCGCCGCCGCCGTCTTCGACGACGTGCTCGGCATCATCGTCCTCGCCGTCGTCGTCGGCATGGTCCGCGCCTCCGGCGACGGCCAGGACATCGCCTGGAGCGACATCCTCGCGATCGCCGGCAAGGCCTTCGGGTTCTGGATCGGCGCCACCGTCGCCGGCCTGCTGCTCGCCCGCCGCTTTTCGCGCATGCTGAAATACTTCAAGAGCACCGAAGCCATCGCCGCCCTCGCCCTCGGCTTCGCCCTCCTCCTCGCCGGCCTCTCCGAAATGGTCGGCCTCGCCATGATCATCGGCGCCTACATCATGGGCCTCTCCCTTTCCCGCACCGATCTCGTCCAGGTCATCCAGAAGGAAATCGAAGGGCTCCACAACGTCCTCGTCCCCGTTTTCTTCGGCACCATGGGCATGATGGTCAACCTCGGCGCCGTCCACGCCGTCCTCAAGATCGGCATCGTCTATGCCCTCCTCGCGGTCGCCAGCAAGGTCTTCGGCTGCGGCCTGCCCGCCCTCTTCTGCGGTTTCAACCGCCATGGCGCCACGCGCATCGGCGTCGGCATGCTCCCCCGCGGCGAGGTCGCCCTCATCGTCGCCGGCATCGGCCTCACCTCCGGGGCCATCGGCCAGGATGTCTTCGGCATCGCCATCCTCATGACCCTCGTCACCACCCTCCTCGGGCCCCTCCTCCTCGCCGGCAGCTTTGAAAACCCGGCCAGCGGCCTCCGCAAGCCCGAAGATGCCGCCAAAACCGAAAGCAAGGAAATCATCCTCGAATTCGCCTCGGCCGACATGGCCGACTTCATGCGCGCCCGCATCGTCCGCGCCTTCCGCCACGAAGAATTCTACGTCTACCGCCTCGCCCCCGACACCCCGGCCTACCAGATCCGCAAGGACGCCATGTTCTTCACGCTCGAATGCGAAGGCAACGTCGTCCTCCTCCGCGCCGCCGCCCAGTATGAAACCCTTGCCCGCCTCGTCGTCGCCGAGGAAATGCTCACCCTGCGCAGCATGCTCCACATGGCCCAGAAGAACATCGATCTCGACTCCATGGAGCACAATCTGGTCGCCGGACTGTTCGGCGGCGACAGCGAGGATTCCAACCCGTGAGGCCCGCCCCCCGTCTCATCCTCTGCCTCGTTTTCCTGCTGGGCGCCGGCTCCCGCTTCGCCCTCGCCGAAGCTCCGCCCTCCTCCCCCCCGGCCGCCCTGAGCAAAGGCGACGCCCTCCTGGTCCGCATCGAGGGCATCGGCGGCGGTCTTCCCGAATACCGCGAGATCGTGGACAGCGACGGCAACATCGAGGTTCCCTTCCTCGGCTTCCTCTCTGCCGACGGCAAATCCATCGCCGCCCTCGAAGCCGAAATGGCCGCCGCCTATGCCAAGGCCCGGCTTTCAAGCAACGCGGTCGTCCAGGTCACCTACGTCACCCACTTCGTGCCGCCGCCCGACCGCGCCAACCTCGTCCGCATCGAAGACCCCCGGCGACCCGTTCCGGCGTCCCAAGCGCCCGCGGCTCCCTAATTCCTTTTCCCGGCGACCCGCCTCAAAAAAAGAGTGCCGCCCGCAGGGCGGTTCCGCTATGATTCCTGCCTTATGACTTCGCCGACCATCCGGGAACTGCTCGAGGCGCGCCGCCAGCCAACGCTTTCCCTCGAGTTCTATCCGCCCAAGGATCCCCTCGGATTCGGCATCCTCGGCGGCTCCATTGAGCGCATGCGCCCCGTCCGCCCCGACTTCGTCACCTGCACCTATGGCGCCGGCGGCTCCTCCCGCGAGTTCTCCTTCGCCGCCTGGGAGCTCCTCGGCCGCATGGGTTTCGCCCCCGTCGTCGCGCACCTCACCTGCGTCGGCGCCTCCCGCGCCGACCTCGCCGCGCAGATCGACCGCATCCACGCCGCCGGCATCCGCAACATCATGGCCCTGCGCGGCGACCCCCCGCGCGGCGAAACCGAATTCAAGCCCGTGCCCGACGGCCTCGCGCACGCCTCCGATCTCGTCGCGCTCATCAAGTCCCGCCGCCCCGACATCTGCTGCGGCGTCGCCGGCTATCCCGAAACCCATCCCGAAGCCCCCTCCCTCGCCGACGACCTCCGCCACCTCAAGGAGAAGCTCGACGCCGGCGCCGACTTCGTCAACACCCAGCTCTTCTTCGACAACGCCGCCTACTTCCGCTTCCTCGACGCCGCCCGCGCCGCCGGCATCCGCGCGCCCATCCTGCCCGGCCTCATGCCGGTCGCCTCCCTCGCCCAGCTCGACCGCGCCCTCGCCTTCAGCCGCGCCACCGCGCCGCAAAAGCTCCGCGATGCGCTGCAGGCCCCCGACCCCGAAGCCGCCCGCCGCGCCGGCATCGACTGGCTCGTCGCCCAAATCGACGGCCTCATCGCCCACGGCGCCCCCGGCATCCACCTCTACATCCTCAACCAGGCCAAAACCATCCTCGACCCCCGCCTCGCCCAATGCCTCGCCCGCTGGCACACGGCTTCATCTTGAAACCTGCAACTTGCAACCTATAACCTGCAACCTTCAACCTGCAACCCCGAAGGAATTACCCATGAAAATCCTCGTCACCGGCGGATTGGGCCAGCTCGGCTGGGACTGCCGCGAAGTCTTCGCCAAGCACGATGTGCTCGCTCTCGACCTGCCCAACCTCGATATCACCGATTCCGACAGCGTGGACGGCGTCCTCCATCTTTGGAAGCCCGACGTCCTCGTCAACTGCGCGGCCTACACCGCCGTGGACCGCGCCGAAACCGATGTCGCCAAGTCCTGGCACGTCAACCGCGATGGCCCGGCCCTGCTCGCCTCCCGCGCCAAGGCCCACGGCATCTTCCTCGTCCACGTCTCCACCGACTATGTCTTCGATGGCACCCGCCCCGTCCCGCAGCCCTACGTCGAAACCGACGCGCCCAACCCGACCAGCGTTTATGGCAAGAGCAAGCTCGCCGGCGAACGCGAAATCCAGGAGCGCGACCCGCGCCACGCCATCCTGCGCACCGCCTGGCTCTACGGCTCGCACGGCTACAACTTCCTCAAGACCATCCTCCGCCGCGCCGCCAACGAGCCGCAAAAGGGCCTGCGCGTCGTCAGTGACCAGTACGGCACGCCCACCTGGTCCCGCCGCCTCGCCCACCAGATCCTCGCCGTCGTCGAGGCCGACGCCGCCGGGCTCTTCCACGCCTCCGGCGAGGGCCACTGCTCGTGGTACGACTTCGCCAAGGAGTTCATCACCCTGATGAAGCTCGACTGCGAGGTGCGCCCCTGCACCACCGCCGACTACCCCACCCCCACCGTCCGCCCCGCCAATTCCATCCTCGAAAACGCCGCCCTCAAGAAGGCCGGCCTCAACGTCATGAAGGACTGGCGCGAAGATCTCGCCGAATATGTTTCCCGCTACCGCGATGTCCTTCTGCGCGAAGTGAAGAACCAGTAATGGGCCGCGCCTTCCGCAACCTGATGGTCACGGGCGGCGCCGGCTTCATCGGCGTCAACTTCATCCGCTGGCTGTTTGACCAGCCCGACTGCCCCGCGCGAATCGTCAATGTCGACAAGCTCACCTACGCCGGCAACCCCCTTTCCCTCCTTGACGTCGCCGAAAAGGCCGGCGACCGCTACGTCTTCGTCAAGGCCGACATCTGCGACGCGCCGAAAATGAAGCAGATCATCGAGAAATACGAAGTCGACGCCATCGCCCACTTCGCCGCCGAAAGCCACGTGGATCGCTCCATCGTCGCCCCCGACGAGTTCGTCCGCACCAATATCCTCGGCACCTACACCCTTCTGCAGGCCGCCCGCGAACACGCTTCCCAGATCCAGCTCTTCCACCACGTCTCCACCGACGAAGTCTTCGGCACCCTCGGCGAAACCGGCTTCTTCACCGAAGAAACCCCCTACGCTCCCAACAGCCCCTACTCCGCGTCGAAGGCCTCCAGCGACCATCTCGTCCGCGCCTACCACGAGACCTACAAGCTGCCCACCACCCTTTCCAACTGCTCGAACAACTACGGGCCCTACCAGTT
>DMJA01000286.1 GCA_003451935.1 Verrucomicrobiota bacterium
TGTTTTGGCTGATCAACCTCGCCTCCGCCATCACGACCTTGCCGATCGGACGGATCACCGTGCGACTGCCCGGTTTCTTCGCCGGCATTCTCGCCTTGTGGGCCACGGCTCGGTTGGCTGGACGATGGGCGGGAGAAAAGGCGGCGTGGCCCGCCGTGCTGACGCTGTGCACCACCTACTTGTTCTGGCATGAAATCGGTTTTTCCCGCATGGACGGACCGCTGCTCGGCTGGACAATGGGCGCGCTGGCGCTCTTGTTCCTGAACGACGACGCCCCCTCCCTCTGGCGTCCCGCGCTGGCATGGCTGTGCATGGGGCTGGGCATCCTGACCAAGGGCCCCGTCGGGCTTCTCATCCCGGCCGGCGCCTATGCCGCCGCCCGCTTCGCCGCCGGTGAAGGCCGCCTGCTGAAAAAATCGCATTGGATCTGGGGCCCGCTGATCGCCCTCTCTCTTCCCGCCATTTGGCTGGGGTTGGCCTGGTGGACCGGCGCTCCGGAAGGATACTTCCGCGAACTCCTCTTCTCGCAAAACCTCGAACGCGCCGCCGGCGAACTGGGACACGTGCGTCCGTGGTACTATTTTTTCACCACCGCCCCCGCCGATCTCTTGTTGTGGACGCTTGTCCTGCCCGCCGCCGGACTGATTCTCTGGCGCGATCCCGCGCGGCGGCCCCTGCTCCGGCGCCTTGGCGGTTGGCTGGGTTTCATTTTTGTTTTCTTCACCTTGGTGACTTCGAAGCGCAACATCTACATCCTCGGCCTCTTCCCCGCCATGGCCATTCTCATCGGCTCCGTCTGGCCCGATTTGGACGCGGCCAAATTCCGCTGGGCCCGGTTCGCGCGCGGCTCATTTTTGCTGCTGTTGTCCGTGGCCGGCCCGGCCCTTCTGGTCGCCGGGTTCCTTCCCAACCTGCCGATCCCGGGCTGGGTCCTTTGGCCGGCGGGGCTCGCGACCACCACCGGGGCGGTATTCCTCTGGCGCGAATCGCTGCGGCCGGAAGGACAGGCCCGCTTTTTCCTCGTGGCCGCACTGGGTTTTCTGGCCGTGCAATGGACCGTTGGCCTGTTCATCTATCCCGCCGTCAATCCCCTCAAAACGCCTCACGAACTCGCCCAGGCCGTCCAAGAGCGGCTGCCCCAAGACCGCCCCCTCCTCATTTACAACATCAACGGTGAAATCCTGGCCTACTACGCCAACCGCCGCGGCGAAGTCGTGCGCTCGCCCGAAGCGCTGCGCGCCGCCATGGAACGGGAGGGCAAGGGATTTGTCGTTTTCCCCAAACGCGAGTTCGACGCTTGGCCGGCCGACGCGACCCGTCTTCTCTCCGGCGAGACCGGCGAATTCCGCTCGGGCAGCCGCCACTATGTCTGGCTGGAATTCGATCTGGCCGGTTCCCCGCACGCCATCCCGCCCCTGGAATAAACGCATGAGAACACGCTACGAAAAACTCCGGATCCCCGTTTCCCGCTTGGCCTCCGCCGCGGCGGTTTTCTTCCTGGTCTTTTCAACGAGCCGCTGGGAAGGCGAGAGCGAGATCATGACGACGGGCCTGTTTTCCCTGGGCATGTTTCTGGTGGCCATCGGTTCGCTGGGCCGCATGTGGTGTTCCGTCTATATCGCAGGATATAAGGACAGGACCTTGATTACCCAAGGCCCCTATTCCGTTTGCCGGAACCCCCTCTATTTTTTCAGCACGTTCGGGGCGTTGGGAGTCGGATTTTGCACGGAGACATTCACCTTCCCGCTGGCCCTCCTGATCGTGATGATCCTGTACTACCCCCTTGTCGTCCGGAAGGAAGAACAACGGCTCCGGCAGCGCTTTGGAAGCGGTTTCGACGATTACGCCAAACGGGTCCCGGCCTTCTTTCCGAAGCTCTCGCTGTTCATCGAACCGGCCACCTACACCGTGAACCCGATCGTCTATCGGCGCCACATGTTCAGCGCCCTGTGGTTCGTCTGGATCGTGGGCCTCATTGAACTGGCGGAAGGGCTGAAGGAAATGGGCTGGATCCCTTCCTTCTGGTCCCTCTATTGAGGCGGCGGCACAGCCCCTCCCTGCTCCCGGCTCGCCGCGCCGGAGAGAATCCGGGGCGCATTTTTCATGCCGGTGGATTTGTCTTTCCTTCCGGACCCTGAATTCTTAATTGTTGGTTTCATGGACTGCCCCCTGCCCACGCCGCGCTACGACGCGATCACCCTCGCCCACGGGGGGGGCGGCTCGCTGACCGCATCGCTGATCCACGACCTCTTCCTGCCCGCCTTCGGCGCGCATGCGGCCTCTCCGCATGACGCCACGCTGTTTTCCATCGGCGGACGCCGCGCCGCCTTCACCACGGATTCCTATGTCGTCCAGCCCCTCTTTTTCCCCGGCGGCGACATCGGGTCCCTCGCCGTCAACGGCACGGTCAACGACTTGCTCATGGCCGGGGCCAAGCCGATTGCCCTGACGGCCGGATTCATCCTCGAGGAAGGCCTGCCGGTCGACACCCTGCGGCGGGTGGCGGACTCCATGAGTGAAGCCGCCAAACGGGCCGGCGTCGCTATCATCGCGGGCGACACGAAGGTGATCGGGCGCGCCCATGGCGACGGGCTCTACATCAATACCAGCGGCGTCGGCGAAATCGTCGTTCCCGAACCGCTCGCGCCCGAACGCATCCGCGCCGGCGATGTCGTTATTTTGACCGGCGACATCGGGCGGCACGGGATCGCCGTGATGGCCCAGCGGCATGCGCTGACCTTTGACCCACCCGTCGAGAGCGATTGCGCCTCGCTGCACGCGCCGATGCTGGAACTGTTCGAAAGAGGCCCGGCGCCGCATTGCGCGCGCGACCTCACCCGCGGCGGCCTCGGCGGCGCGCTCTGCGAACTGGCCGCCGCCGCGAAGCTTGCCTTCCAGATCGACGAAGCCGCGGTCCCCGTCGAAAAGGCCGTGCGCGGCGCCTGCGAACTGCTCGGATTCGATCCCCTGTTCGTCGCCAACGAAGGCTGCGCGGCGCTCTTCACCGCGCCAGAAAACGCCGAGGCCACGCTGGCAACCTTGCGGCGCCATCCCGCAACGGCCCGGGCCGTCGCCATCGGCGAAGTCGCCGAAGGCCATGGCGTCTCCGCCCGCACCCCGCTGGGCACCGTGCGCCGCCTCATGCCGCCCTCCGGCGAACAGCTGCCCCGGATTTGCTAAAGCCGAATCTTCAATGTTCAATAATCAATCTTCAATGTTCAGCGGGCTGTTCACTTGAACATTGTATATTGGACATTGGATATTGAATGTTGACGCTTTTTTACTGCTCTTTGTCCTCGTAGAAGACCTCGCCGGTCTGGCCGTGCGTGATGCGGAAGTCCTCGATGTGCAGGTTCGAGTCGCTCACGAACGTCAGGTGCGTGGCGCACCGCTTCTCGAGGTTGATCAGCACCTGCTCGTCTTCCTTGCGGAGGCGTTCCATGATCATCGGGTTGACCGCGATGCGCAGCGGGATGTCGCCGCGGTGCTGGTTCTTCTTCATCACCTCGAGGATGCGGCGCTGGATGCGCACGCTCATGCTGAGGTTCGAGAGCACCTTGCCGCGCCCGTGGCAATACGGACAGTCGGCGTAGTTCGCCGCGCGGAGGCTTTCCTCCATGCGCTGGCGCGTCATCTCGATCAGGCCCAGCTGGGAGACGGGCAGCACGTTGGTCCGCGCCTTGTCGTTCTGCAGGGCCTCCTTCAGCGTCCGGTGCACGGTCGTCTGGTTCTTGCGCGACTTCATGTCGATGAAGTCGATCACGACCAGCCCGCCAATGTTGCGCAGGCGGAGCTGGCGCGCAACTTCCTGCGCGGCCTCGATGTTGACCTGCAGGATGCTTTCCTCCTGCGTTTTGCCGCCCTTGTGGCGGCCGGTGTTCACATCGATGGCCACCAGCGCCTCCGTCTCGTCGAAGATCAGGTAGCCGCCGGACTTGAGCCACACCTTGCGGCGGAAGGCGTTCTCGAGCTGCTTCTCGACCTCGAAATGGTCGAAAATGGGCGCGGTGCCGTCGTAGAGCTTGACGCGGTTCTTGACGTGGCGCGCGATGCGGATGGTCATGTCCCGGATGCGGTCGAAGGTCTCGCGCGAGTCGATCACGATGCGATCGACGTCCTCGGTGAGCGAGTCGCGCACGACGCGCTCCACGAGGTCGGGCTCGTGGTAGAGGCAGCTCGGGGCGGGCTTGTTCTTGATGCCGTCCTCGATCTTCTGCCAGGTGTCCAGCAGGCCGCGCAGGTCGCGCGCGAAGCCCGTCGCCCGCGACCCCTCGGCGGAAGTGCGGATGATCATGCCGATGCTCGACGGGATCGGCAGGCGCCCGAGGGCCTTCTTCAGCCGCTCGCGCTCCTTGCCGTCCTCGATCTTGCGCGAGACGCCCTTGAGCCGGCTGCCGGGCATCATCACGAGGTAGCGCCCCGGGATGCTCAGGTTCGCGGTCACGCGCGGGCCCTTGGTGCCGATGGGGCCCTTGGTCACCTGCACGATGATTTCGCTGCCGGGGGGGAACATCTTGGCCATCTCGCCAGGCTGCGCTTTCTTCTTGCGCGGCCGGTTGGCGGCGACGCCTTCCTCGGCCTCGAGCCGGGCCGCGTCCTCCGGGATCATGTCCCAGTAGTGGATGAACGCGTTCTTCTTCATCCCGATGTCCACGAAGGCGGCCTGCAGGCCATCCTCCATGTTCTGGATGCGCCCCTTGTAGATGCTCCCCACGATGCGCTCCTCCGTCGGGCGCTCGATGGCGAACTCCTCCAGGTGGCCGTCTTCCATGATCGCCACGCGGGTCTCCAGGCTCTCCGCATTGACGATGATTTCACGTTTTGTCTTTTTTCTCAGTCCGATCATTTTCAACCAATCCCACATTTCACACCTCGCGCCTCATGCGGCGCACATGCACGCTTTGCACAAGCCCGAATCCCGCCAACGTGCTCACCATGAAGGACCCTCCGCTGCTGACGAACGGGAGCGGCAGCCCCGTGATCGGCAGCAGGCCGATGGTCATCCCGATGTTCACGAATACGTGGCAGAACAACAAGCCCGCGATACCCGTTGCAAGCAGGCTCCCGGCCGGATCCTTCGCCGTCCACGCCGTGCGGATATAGCACGTCAGCAGAGCGGCGAAAGCCAGCAGAAGCAGGCTTGCGCCAATAAACCCCTTCTCCTCGGCGATGACCGGGAAGATGAAGTCCGTGGGCGAAACCGTGCGGGGCAGAAAGCCCAGCACGTTTTGCGTCCCGTTTAAAAATCCTTTTCCGGACCAGCCGCCCGACCCGACCGCGATGGCCGATTGCAAGGCATTCCAGCCCGACCCGAGCGGATCGCGCGACGGATCCAAGAAGGTCAGGATGCGCTCGTGCTGGTAGTCGCTCAGCACGTGCTTCGCCAGCGGCGAAAGCCCCAGCGCGATCCCGCCGAAACCGAGGAGGGCGAGGCCGACCAGGTAGCGCAGCGCGCACCCCGCCGCAAACAGCATGAACACCGCCGTCGGCACCAGGACCATGGCCGTTCCCAAATCCGGTTCCTTCAGAATCAGTCCGAACGGCAAGGCCATCAGCCCCAGCGCCAGCAGCACCGTCCCGAACGAGCGCCGCTGGAGCAACGGGCTGGAAAGGACCTGCGCCAGCACCAGCACCGTCGACACCTTGGCGAATTCCGAAGGTTGCACCGGAATGCCGAAGACCACCAGCCAGCGATAGGCGCCATAGACCTTTTTGCCGATGCCCGGCACGAATACCAGCGCCAAGAGCGCCAGCGAGGCGAGATAAAGCCACCCGCCGTGGCGGATCCAGAAGTGGTAGTCCGTCGCCGCCAGCGCCAGTGCCACGACCGCGCCGAGCGCCGCCCACCAGATCTGCTTGGAAAACCAGGCCCCGACGATGCCCGTGTCCTCGCCGCGCCACGAGGCGCTGTAGATGAACGTCAGCCCCGCCGCCAGCAGCCCCGCCGCCAGCAGGACCGCGAACCAATCCTGCGCGAGGAAAATGCGCCAACCGGTCTGCATGCGCTTTTTCATGCCGGCTCCTCCTCCGGCACGGGAACGGATTCCGGCACCGGCACGGGATCCGGCACCGCCTGCAAGGGTGGCGGCGGCGGAAGCGCCAGGCCTTCCACTTCGTTGAACACCCGGGTCAGCAGCTGCTTCACGCGGGGCGCGGCCGTCGTGCCGCCGCTCACGCCGTCTTCCACCAGCAGCGCCACCGCATAGCGCGGCGACTCGAACGGCGCGAACGCGATCATCCACGTCATCTTGCGGCCGGCGCCCTTGACGCCGTATTCGGCCGTGCCCGTCTTTGCCGCCACGGTCACCTGCTCCAGCCGGGCGCGCTTGCCGGATCCGTCGGGCTGGTTGACGGCATCGCGCATGCCTTCGCGCACCACGCGGATATGGCGTTCGATCCAATGGGGTCCGTCCGGCGCCTTCGCCGGCGCGATTTCCTGCCTCTCGCCATCCACCGGGACGATCTCGCGGACCAGGCGAGGCTGCCACAGCGTACCGCCGTTGGCCAGCGCGGCCGCATACAAGCCCATCTGCAGCGGCGTCACCAGCAGCGCCCCCTGCCCGATGGACAGATTGCAGGTGTCGCCGTCGCGCCAGCCGTCGCGGCGCTCCCTCCGCTTCCACTCGGTGTCGGGCACGAGGCCCGGCCGCTCGAAATCGAGGCTGATGCCCGTCTTGCGCCCGAACCCGCACGCCCGCGCCATCTCCTGCACCGCGTCCGGGCCGCACGCCAGCGCT
>DMJA01000109.1 GCA_003451935.1 Verrucomicrobiota bacterium
ATGCGGCGGTTCCAATAGAGGAACAGGAGCATCAGGACCAGCCCCCCCCCGCCGATCTTCATGACCAGCGCGTAATCCACGCGCTGCTCGTAGGTGATGGAGGTCCATTTCCGGACGATGGCGCCCCGCTCGTCCTCGCCCAGGTCCTCCAGCGCCTTGTCCAGGATGTTCACGAAGGTCGTCCATTCCCCGCGGCAGGCGAAGGACGGCTCGTAGAGGAAGCGGCTCTCCCCCGCCACCTTGATGCCGGCGTGACCCTCCTGCTGGATGCGGTGGCTGGTGACCAGCAGGCTGCCCACGATGGCCTCCACCTGCTTGGACGCCAGCAACTGGATCATCGTGGTGGCGTTGGGGGCTTCGACGAGCTGGATGTCGGGACATTCCTTCCGCAGGAAGTCATGCAAGGCCACGTCCGGCGGCACGGCCACCTTCATGTTCTTGAGCGCGGAAACCTGTCCGATGTAGGGCGTTTTTTCGGGCGCGAAGATCGCCGATTGCAGCGAGACATAGGGCGCCGTGAACTCGAAATCCACCGTCCCGGCCTCGGCGGCGGTCAGATAGCACAGCAGATCCACCTCGCCCCGCTTGAGCTTGTCCCGGCCGTCGTGCCAGGAATCCACCGGCGCGTACTGGAATTCAACGCCCAGCGTTTGCCCGAACTGGTCCAGATAATCCTTCGCGATCCCGGCGGGCTGGCCCTGCTTGTCGATGAACTCCATCGGCGTCCGGTTCCGCATGATTCCGACGCGCACCGCGGGATGGGCGGCGAGCCATTGCTTTTCCCCCGGCGTGAGCCGCATCCAGGTCAGGTCCGCCGACCGGTGCTGCCCAAGGCCGCCCCACCGCTCATAGATCTCCTGGACCTTCTCCTGCGGGACCGCGGCCAGCGCCTGGTTCAGGATAGAGGCCAGTTGCGGCAGGTCCTTGCGCACGCCGAAGGCGTTCATCGAGGCGGTCTCCCGCGCCGCCCCCTGGATTTCCAGATTGCCCAGCAGCTCGCGGGAGATCAGCCAACTGGCCACCGCCCGGTTCCCGACGTAGGCGTCCGCCTTCCTCTCGGACACGGCCAACAGCGCCTCCCGCGTCGTGGGATATTCGGCCTGGATGATTCCGGGATGGTTCGAGCGCATGAAGGTGCCGACGAAGAATCCGGACTCGACCGCCACCGTGCGGCCGCTCAGGTTCGCGAAGGAATCGTAGAACGCCTCGCCCTTGCGGGCGATGATCGCGTGCGGAATGCTCGAGTAGGGTTTGGTGAAGTGGAAGAATTCCTCGCGGTCCGGGCGCGGCGTGATGTCCACCAGCGCATCCAGCTTCCCGGCCTTGACGTCCTCCATGATCTGGGAAAACGGCCCTGGCACGATCTGAAGCCGCCCTCCGAGCTGTTCGTTCAGCAGCGCGATGAAATCCACGCCGATGCCCTGGGCTTTGCCCGCCTCGTCCACGAAATCCATCGGCGGCCAGTTTTCATTGATGCCGACGCGGATTTCGGGATGCGCCCCCAGCCAGGCCCGGTCTTCGCCGCTCAGCCGGGCTCCCGCCGCCTGGCTGGCCACATCGAACCACTTCGACAGGATGAAGCGGCTCTCCCGCTGGAGGACCGACTCCAAGGCGCGGTCCAGCATGGCCGCCACGATGGGCCAGTCCTTGCGGATGCCGAGGCAGAGCACCGTGGGCGGCTTCTCCACGCGCCCTTGCAGCTGCAGGTTGGTCAGCATCTCCCGCTCGATGAGGAACAGCGCCACCGCCCGGTTCCCGGCGTAGGCGTCCGCCGCGCCGCGCGCCACCGCGTCCAAGGCGTCGCTCGTGGAATCATATTCCCGGATCGCCACCTCCGGGCAGTTCTCCTGGAACCACTTGACGTTGCCGAACCCCCGCTCCAGCGCCACCGTGTGGCCGGCCATCGCCGCCGCGGATTCGAAGTATCGCCCGTCCTTCCGCCCCACGATCACATGCGGAATCGTCAGATATGGCTGCGAGAAGATCAGATATTCCTCGCGGTCCGGCTTGGGCGTCGCATCCATCAACCCGTCGAGCTCGCGGTTCTTCGCCTTTTGCAGGCTCTGGTCGAACGGGGCCGCCTCGATCCGGATTTTGCCCCCGACCAGCTTGTTCACCTCGTTCAGGAAATCCACCCCGATGCCGGCGGGCTTGCCCCACGCATCCACAAAATCGAGCGGAGGCCATTCGGACATCACGGCGATGCGGATCTCCTCGGGATGTGCCGCCAGCCAGATTTTTTCCTGGGAAGTCAGCGAGAAGGCCTCGCCGTCCGGCGTCGCCCCGGCCAGCCGCGTGGCGCACAACAACAAGCCCCCTACCCAGCGGATGGTTTTCATCGCCGGCTGCCGGAACCGATTGGCCCACACGGCATTCATGTAGGGATAAAATACTCCTCTGCGCAAATCGAACGCCAGATTCTTTCCATGTTCTAACACAATCCGAATATTCCCTGGGGTTTCCGGATTCTCTCCTCCTGAAACCGCTCACGCCGGCGGCAAAGGGGCCGGCAGGCTGAAATAGAAGGCGGCGCCCTTGTCCACCTCGCCCTCGGCCCAGGTGCGGCCGCCGTGGCGCACCACGATGCGCTGCACGTTGGCCAGGCCGATGCCGGTGCCTTCGAATTCCGCTTCGGTGTGCAGGCGCTGGAACACGCCGAACAATTTGTCGGCATACTTCATGTCGAATCCGGCGCCGTTGTCCCGCACGCACACGACGATCTCGTCCTTTTCGCGGCGGGCCGAGATTTCGATGACGGCCTTCTCCTTCTTGCCGGAATATTTCACCGCGTTGCCGATCAGGTTGGCCATCACCTGCCGCAGGAGCGCGCGGTCCGCCTCCACCTCCGGCAGCGCGCCGATCTTCCACTCGATGGTCCGGCCGACGGTTTCCGGCTCCAGCTCGCGCCGGCATTCCTCCACCAGCGGACCCAACGCAACCGGCTCGACGTGCATCTGGGCGCGCCCGGTGCGCGAGAACAGCAACAGGTCGTCGATCAAGTCGCCCATCTTCCGGGAGGCGCCGGCGATGACGTCCAGATAGCGCGCGCTGGTTTCGTCGAGCTGGCCCTTCGCCTTGCCCTGCAGCAGCTGCACGAAGCCGGAAATGTGGCGCAGCGGCGCCCGCAGGTCGTGCGANNCCTCGCTCTTGCGCAAGGACGCCTCCACCGCCTTGCGGCGGCGGATTTCCGCGGCCATCCGCCGGTTCCAGTAGAGGAACACGGCCAGCAGCGCCAGCGCCCCCGCGCCGATCTTGTACACCTTCGAATAGTCGATGTGCTCCTCGTAGGTGACCGACATCCACTTCCGGGCGATGGCACTCTTCTCCTCCTCGCCGATCCCCTCCATCACCTTGTCGAGGATGTCCGCAAGGAGGCCCCATTCCTTCCGGCAGGCGAAGGCCGGCTGGTAGATGAAGCGGGTCTCGCCCGCCACCTTGATCCGGCTGTGCCCGCCTTGCTGGATGTAGTGGCTGGTGATCAGCAGCGGCCCCACGAAGGCATCCACCTTCCCCGATTCCAGCAGCCGCAGCGCCGTGGGCACGTCCTTCTCCTCCTGCAGGGTGATGCCGGGGCATTGCAGCAGCAGGAATTCCTGGATCGCATAGCCCCACGCCACGGCCGTCCGCACGTTTTCCAGCTCGGACACCTCCCCGATGTAGGGCGTGTCCTTGCGCGTGAAAATCGCCGTCTGCAGCGACAAGTACGGCGGCGTGAACACGAAGTCCTGCTTCCGCGCGCTCGCCTTGTTCAGGGAGGTCAGCAAATCCACCTCCCCGTCCCGCAGCTTCGCCTGCGCCGTCCGCCAGGCGGGGATCGGCACAAAGCGGAAGTCCACCCCCAGCGCCTTCCCGAACCGCTCCAGATAGTCGCGCGAGATGCCCCGCGGCCTCCCCTCCTGGTCGATGAACTCCACCGGCGCCCAGCGGGAATGGCTGGCAAAGCGGATCACCGGATGGGCGTCCAGCCACTGCTTCTCCTCCGGCGAAAGCTGGATCCAGGCCAGCGACGCCCCCCGCC
>DMJA01000075.1 GCA_003451935.1 Verrucomicrobiota bacterium
GTTCCAGAGGATGACCTGCCCGACGAGCGCGAGCGGCCAGACGCCGCCGAAGGCGAGGGCGGTGAAGAGAAGCGAATCGATGCCTTCTCCCGCGATGGTGCTGCCGATGGTGCGCATCCACAGATGCCGGCCGCGCATCCAGACCTTCATCTTGGCCATGACCCAGGCGTTGAGGAAGGAGCCGCACCAGAACGCGACGACGCTGCCGAGGACGACGCGCGGGGTTTGAAGGAGGATGGAAGCGAAGGCGTCCTGCATCTCCCAGCCGGGGGCGGGGGGCAGGAGGGCGACGAGCGAAAACGCCGCGGCCGCGAAGATGTTCAGGATGAAGCCGAGCCAGATGATGCGGCGGGACTGGGCGTAGCCGTAGACCTCGACGAGAATGTCGCCAAAGATGTACGAGATGGGAAAGAGCAGGTTGCCGCCATCCATCAGGACGAACGGCAACCCGGGAAGCGACAGGGGTTTGATGGCGCTGACGTTGGAAATGACCAGCACGGTGCAGAACACCGCGGTGATGGGTGCCAGCCAGCGCCGGGAGGGGGAGGCGGAGGGTTCCGGAAACGCCATTTATTTTCCGAAGGGATTGAGGTTCTTCAGGGCGTCGGCCGCGGCCTTGCCGGCATCGACGGCCCCCTCTCCGATGGCTTTGCCCGCGTCCGCCGCGCCGCCCACAACGGCCTTGCCGGCATCGACCGCCCCCTCGCCGACGGCCATGGCGCCGTCGCCGACCGCACCCACGCCGTCGCCAATCAGGTTGCCTGCGCCGGAAATGGCGGTGCCGGCGGCGCCGAGGATGGCCCGGAGCACGTCTTGGACCGCTTCAACGACGGTGACGCCCTCCTTCTCCTTGCCGAGATCGGTCAGCGTGATGGGCGGGAGCGGGATCGGAATGGATCCGCCGCCGGTCAGCGCGGCCGCGCCGGTGATGGAGAAGTTCATCTGGCTGCCGGTGATGGAAAGTTTTTCGATGATGACCTTCTTGCCGGGCTTTTCTTCTGCGGCCTTCTCTTCTTCCTTGGCTTCGCCTTCTTCTTTGCCGGCGGAGAGCTGGTCGATGAGTGCGCCGAGGTTGCTGTTGAGCAGGCCCTTCTCATAGGTGAGGGCGAGGCCGTCGATGGCAATTTCCTTGATGACGAGGGTGTCGGACAGGAGCGTGGAATTGTCGATGTCCACGGAAATGGAAGCGAGGTCGAAGAGCCCGTCGGTCTTGTAGCCTTCCGGATTGCCGATGTGGAGGCCCGTCAAGGCGGCCTTGCCGCGCACGAGCGAGACATCCGAGCCCTGCAACGTGACGGGCACGCCGAGCGCGGCGGGGCCGGCGGCGTTGACGCCTTTCAGCACCATCTTGTCCAGCGACAGTTCAAGCACGACGAACAGAACGGCGAGGACCACAAGGATTCCCGCAAGGAACTTGATCGTTTTCTTCATGGGGGGGCTCCGCAATCAGGCGATATCCGGTTCCACCTGGTCAACCACCGGAAACGCATCCAGGAATCCGGCGATATTGAACATATCGCGGATGGGGCCCCGGATGCCAGTAAAAACCAGCCGGCCGCCGCCGGCGCGGATGCGCTTGGCGAGGCCGAGGATGGCGCGGAGGCCATCGCTGCTGAGAAACTGGAGCTCCCGGAAATCCAAGACCATGGATCGACATCCGGCGTGGAGGAGGCCGCAGCAGTGGGCTTCGAACAGGCGCGAAGTGGTGACGTCGAGGCGGCCTTTGGCGGCGACCACTTCGGCATTCTCCAGCTTCCTGTCGATGAACTCCAGCATGACGGCCTCCTTACGCCCCTGCTACTTTCACTTTCGGCCATGCCGAACCCGTTTGCAACCTTCCGGGCCGATAAAACAGTAAAATAACCGAGAGTTGCCGAAACGGTTTAGCCGCGGAATGGACTTGCAGTCCACGGGGAAGCGTCGAGAATGGCGAGCGTTTGTTGAAAAAAGGAAGACGGAAAAATGCCCTATCCCATTGAAAAAAAGTTTGTCGTGGCGGTGTCGTCCACGGTGCTGTTCGACCTCTCGCACGAGCACGCGCTCTATCTGGAGAAGGGGCTGGAGGCGTTTCGCCGCTACCAGCACGAGCATCGGCACGACCTCCCGAAACCCGGCACGGGCTTCCCCTTCATCCGGCGGCTGCTGATGCTGAACAAAATATATCCCGAGGAGCATCCGGTGGAGGTGGTGATCCTGTCGCGCTACCACGCGGACGACGGCATGCGGGTGATGGATGCCGTGCGGGAGTACGGGCTCGACATTACGCGCGCCTTCTTCATGGCCGGCCGCAAACCCTATCCGTTCATGGAGTCGGTCAACGCCTCGCTCTATCTCAGCACGAACGCCGCACAGGTGAAGGAGGCGGTGGACCTGGGCTATCCGGCGGGGCATGTGCTGCCCTGCGCGGCCGTGGATGATGATCAGGACGACCAGTTGCGCATCGCGTTCGACTTCGACGGCGTGCTCGTGGACGACGAGGCCGAGAAGGTTTACAAGAAGATGGGCGATCTGGAGCAGTTCCGCCAGTACGAGTTGGAGAACCGCGACCGCCCGCTGAAATCCGGCCCGCTGATGCCGTTGCTGGAGCAACTGTCGTACTTCCAGAAGATGGACATCCAGCGCGCGCAGGACGATTCCGGGCGCAAGCGGATGCTTCGCATTTCCATCGTGACCGCGCGCGGTGCGCCCGCGCACGAGCGGCTGAACAACACGCTCTCGTCGCTCGGCCTCGAGGCCGACGAGGGCTTCCTGATGGGCGGCATCGACAAGAAGCGCGTGCTGGACATCCTCAAGCCGCACCTTTTCTTCGACGACCAGATGGTGCATCTGGAGAACGTGGCGGCCAGCACCCCCTCCGTGCACATCCCCTTCGGCATCGCCAACAAAGGCTGACTTCCCGCACAGGAAAGCGAAGTCCGCCGCCTTTTCTGGCCGCAGAAAACAGTCTCGCTTATTATAATAAGCGAGACGGGTCGCTTGCATTAAAATGAGCGAAATTCTCTGTATTTTTTGTATATTTGGTCTCACATATTATAATATGTGAGACTAAGGAGGAGCGGCGAATACCTTTGCTTGAGGGGAAATTCAACCGTGGCGGAAGGGGAGGACGCCGTCGAGCGAATCGATGTCGGCCAAGATCATGAGAAGGCGGTCGACGCCGAGGGCGATGCCGCCGGAAGGCGGCATCTGCGCGAGGGCGGAGAGGAAGGTCTCATCCAGCGGATAAGGTTTCGCGCAGCGCCGCTGGCGATGGGCGTTGGCTTCCTCGAAGCGGGCTCGCTGTTCATCGGGATCGTTGAGTTCGGAGTAGGCGTTGGCGAGCTCGACCCCGGCGAGGTAGAGCTCCCAGCGTTCGGCGCGGGAAGGGTCGTCTGGCTTGCGCCGGGCGAGGGCGGCGAGGGGGGCGGGATAGTCGATAAGGACGACGGGACGGTCCGCCGGCAGCGCGGGTTCGACGCGGGTGACGAGGTCGAGGTCGAAGCGGTCGGGATCGAATTTCAACGCGGGATCCCATCCGGCGTGCTGGATGAAAGCCTGCGAGACGGTTTGCTTCTCCCACAGTTCCTGCGCGAAGGAGACCGGCTTGCCTTCCCAGGTGAAATCGACGGCGCCGCGCAGTTCCATGGCGACGGAAGAGAGCAGCGCCTTGGCATCGGCAAGGATTTCGAGATAGCCAGCCTCTGCGCGATACCATTCGAGCAAGGTGAATTCAGGATGGTGCCAGCGGCCGTGTTCGCCCTCGCGCGCGACGGGGCCGAGCTGGAAGATTTTTTCATAGCCGGCGGCAAGCAGGCGCTTCATGTGCAGTTCGGGCGAGGTGCGCAGCCAGCCCGCGCCGGCGGGGATGGCGTCGATGTTCGCCTCGGGCGCATTGGCGGAGAGGACGACCGGGGTGTCCACCTCGAGAAAGCCCCGGTCGCGAAAGAACCGGCGGATGGCGTCGTTCAGCCGGGCGCGCAGGTCGAGGACGCGGCGCAGGTCGCGCAGGTCGTCGGAATCCGCGGGGCGAGGGCGCATGACGCGGCCCGCGTCAAGCCTGCTTGACGCGCTCGACGTACTTGCCGGTGCGGGTGTCGATGCGGATGAAGTCGCCCCGGTTGATGAAAATGGGCACGCCGATCTCAAAGCCGGTGTCGATCTTGGCGGGTTTGAGGACGTTGGTGGCGGTGTTGCCGCGGGCGCCGGGCTCCGTGTCGATGATTTCCTTGATGACAAAGGCGGGGAGGGTGACGGTCATGGCCCGGCCGTTGAAAAACAGGACTTCGCATTCGAGGTCCGGCAGGAGGAAAAAGCGCTGGTCGCCGAGAACGTCCTCGTGGAGCTCGACTTGCTCGTAGGTCTTGTTGTCCATGAAGACGTACTTGTCGCCTTCTTGGTAGGAATAGGAGAGGGTCTTGGATTCGATGTTGGGCTGGTCGATCTTGTCCACGGCGCGAAAGGTTTTTTCCATCGTGGTGCCGATGAGCATGTTCTTGATGCGGCACTTATACATGGCCTGGCCCTTGCCGGGCTTGCAGAACTCGAATTCCGTGACTTCGTAGGGGATGCCCTCGAGCTCGATCTTGAGACCCTTGCGCAAATCTGCTGCGGTAAATGACATGGTGGACCACCCTTTTGTTTTGGTGAAAAGTCGGGCAGGTTTACGCGAACCGCGCTGTTTTGCCAAGCAAAAAGAGGGGTAAGGGGCCGGGAAAAGCGGCCTTCGGCGGCCGGCGCGGAGAATCGCCGAATATGTCCGAAAATCAGAAAATCGGGGGAACGTCACGGGGTAGGCGTGGTGAGCATTGGCGCCGCAGCCCCAACCCGAATGCCTAATAATTATCTTGGACTTAGTTTTCGGCCTTGGCCCCGTAAGCCCTGACTTTCATTGTTCCGAATATGCCAAACACTTGGAAATATTCATAATCAGCATAATCAACGGAAACAAGGCTGCCGTCTTGCGCCGCCGATGCAATGTCGCATTCCTGAAATGCAAAATCCATACCGGTAAAAATACAATCTCTTACATAGAGCGTACTGGCTTCTCCCGGGCTTGTCCTTACGGGGGTGGCATCAAAATCTGTTGATAGGGGTGCTCGTATGGAGGTTATGATCAATCCTCCAGGCGGTCGAAATGGTGCAGAATAATGTGTTGCGCAACCTGCGCTCATTATGAGTATTGCACCAATTAGAATTGGGCCAATCCTCATACTTATTTCCCGTATACCGTTACCGTTGTTTTTTGGAAAATATATAGGAAATTAAGATACGCGTAGTCTGCATGGTCAATTATTGAGATGTCGCCATTTTTTGCCGCAGTTTGTGTGCTGGCGTCACCAAATGCAAAAAGGCCCAGGATGTTGTATGCAGACGACTCGCCATTCTTCGTCCCCAATGCCGTTTCGTCGTAGTTAACGTCGAGGGGTGCCTTTGTGTTGCTAAACACGGCTCCTTGCGGGGGTTGAAAGGGGGCAACAAGAGCACAGCCGGAGCCAAGCAGTAGTATCGTCAGTAGTACAGCGGGCATCACTTGTTTAGTCATTTTACTTCCCTCTCGTATGTTGTTGCCTACTTGCCTTAATTATCGAACCCTACAGATGCGGCGAGAGCGCCATCTCGTGGTGCGTGACCTGCGGCCGATTGCTGTAACTCTCGTTTTGGATGGTCCTAAAGATAAGCCTCGGGGCGGGGGGCGGTCAACGGGGGAATCGGTCAGGACATTCCCCGGTTTTT
>DMJA01000114.1 GCA_003451935.1 Verrucomicrobiota bacterium
AGGAATCCATCCGGCACCAGATAGCCGAACTCGCGGAAGATTTCCAGCATGTCGATGATGCCAATGAGGTCCGGGCCTTCCTCGGACATGAGCAGGTTGTCCAGGAAGGTTCCGAAATCGCCGCGTTCGAGGGGTTCCCGCAAGGTGTCCTTGACGAACTCCTGCGAGAGGCGGCGCAGATAGAGGGGCGAAGACGTCCGCGCCGCGCTGACCACCCGCACCTTGATCTTCCGTTCCCAGACGGCCAGGCGCAGGGAATCGTCAAGCACGCCGGCGGAGAACACGATGTTCCGTCCCTCCAGGCGCCCCAGGACCTCCGAAACGGCCGCCTCCGCGAGGCGCGCATGGCGTCCATCCACCGTGCGCCAGTTGAATGCCCCGCCCACAAGAACGGCCGCCGGCATCGCCAGCGCGAACAGGCCGGAGGCCCGCCGGGCGATTTGCCCGAAGAACGGCGCCTCCCGCTGGTCCTTCGGTTCGCCCAGAATCCAGAATTCGCCGGCCATGTATCCCATGCCCACCGCCAGCAGCAGATAGGGCGTCACCATCACATAGCCCATGCCCAGCAATCTCCAGGGGGCGTAGCTGGCGTCGAACAAAACGCCCAGGAGGCCGCCGGTGAAAATCAACCGCACCCCCGTCTGGCCCCATTCATAGAACCACGGCGAGCGATGCGACAACGCGAACAGCATCAACCACGGCACGATGGCGATGAACATGATGACCGGGAACCCCGGATGGAACCGCAGCATGGTGATCAACCGGAACTGGTCGGCCAGGACTTGAAAGACCGCTTGTCCAGGCGACGTGAACAGGCCCAGCGCCAGGCCCTCCCGGTATAGGCCGGCCGCATGGATCGGAACCAGCAGCAACCCCAGCCCCAAGCCCCCCCAAAGGGCGGAATGCGCCCGCCACGAACCCAGCGAATTCCACCGGAACATCTCGCGGGCCAGCAAAAAAACCGCCACCGGGAGGAATACGATGAAGGTCGAGGACTCTGTGAGGCCGACGCCGAAGAGGAGACCCGCCCCAAAGAGGTCGCGGCGGCGGCCACCGTGCTGATACCGGGAAAAGGCCCAGGCCGCCAGCACCAGCAGCAGCAGATGGAACGAACCCGGCAACGAACGGGTGGAGACCATCCAAAACGGTATGCTGCAGGCCAGGTACAGGCCGGCGACCCCCGCGGAAAGTTTGCGGGCCTGTGCCTCGCGCGCGAAGGAGTCCCGTCCCGGATCGCCCCGGATCAGATAGCCGACGCGCCCCATCAGCCCCCCCAGCAGGCCCACGGCTGCCGCGCCGCACAGCGCGCTGAACAAGCCGGCCCAGCCGGCCACCGTCAAGCCCGGCAACTTCGCAAACCCGTTCACCAGCCAGCCCCAGATCGAATCCAAGGCGCTGGGCGCCGCGGCCGTCGGATCCAGATGCTCCAGCAACCTCTGCGTCGGCAGCCCGGGGAACGCGGTCCAACTCATCGACGCCAAATAGAGAACCAGCGCAAACAGGAAGAGGCCCCAGCCAATCTGTCGCCCGGTCGGGAACCGGTCCGGGACGGGGCGTTCCATCAACCGCTCTTCGCCGGCGGCCGGGCCGTCCGGAACCGCCTCCCCGTTGTCCAATGGGGCCGGAAGGTCATTCATGGCTTGCGCATCGTTTCCATGCCCGCTTTCCCGGCCTGGCGGCCCAGGGCCTCATCGCAATTTCTTGAGCAGTTCCCGCAGCTGGGTTTGCTGCTCCGGCGCCAATTCCCCTTGCCGGTCCGCCAGGGGTTCCGCCAGATCCAAGGCGGCATCCTTCTGGCCGCGCGCCGCATAGAGCTGGGCGGACAGCAGCAGCGCCTGGGCGCTGTCGGGCATGGCCGCCAAGACCCGTTGCAGATCGTGCTCGGCCTCGTCGTGGCGGCCTTCCCTCAGGTTGAGTTCGCCGCGCGTGGACAGGAAGACCGGGTTGTCCGGCTGCAACCCCAGCGCCTCCTCGATCAGGCGGCGCGCCTCCTCCGAGGCCCCCTTCACCATCAGCAGATAGGCCAGGTCGTTCAGCGCGGCCGGATCCCGGCGGGACTTCAGCGCGGTGCGATAGGACGACTCCGCCAGCGAGTGCTGTCCTCTCGCATATTGGAAGGAGCCCAGCATGAGGTTGCCCATGAAATTCTCCGGATCCAGCGTCAGCAGCCCGCGCACGTGGTCTTCGGCCAGCTCGCGCTTGCGCTCGCGGAAATCGACCGAGACCAGCATCTCCCACGCGCGGATCTGGCGCGGGTTCATGCGCACCACCTGGTCGAGTTCGGCGCGGGCCGCCGCCCATTCCTGCCGGTTCATGTGCAGTTCCGCCAGCATGAGCCGGATGTGGGGTGAGTTCCCCTGCAGGTTTTTCAAGGTCTGGAGCGACTTTTCATAGGTTTCGTCGTCGCGGCCATCCCCGGTCAGCATGGCCAACAGGGCCCAGGCGCGGACATTCGCCTTGTCCTGCTTCACCAGCTCCTTCAATCCGGCGAGGGCCTCGGCGGTGCGCCCCTAGAGATAGGCCAGCGTGGCCCGCTCGAACCGGAGCTGTTCGGCCGGCAAGCCGGCGGCCTCGGCCGCGGCCAGCAGCCGTTCGGCCTCCGGAAAATCCTCGGCGTTCATCGAGACCTGGGCAAGCATCACCAGGGATTTCACGTCTTGTGGATTTTCCTTGAGCGCCTCGCGGTAGAACTCCGCGCTTCGCTGCAGGTCTCCGCCGTGCAGATAGGCGCGGCCGAGGAAGGCCTTCACGTCGGCATTCACCACCTGGGCGCCCGCGGCCCGGCGCAATTCGGCCTCGGCCATGCGGGGCTTGCCGGACACGGCCCACATCATGCCCTGCCGCACCAGGAAGGCGGTGTTGTGCACATAGCCGTAGAGCGCCGACAGCGACCACATCACGCGGCTGTCCACAT
>DMJA01000179.1 GCA_003451935.1 Verrucomicrobiota bacterium
GGTATGCAGTTAAACAGACTGGCGCCAAAGTTTATGCAAACGACTTTCTGAGCTTCTGCTTTCACACCGCGCGCGCAACAATTGAAAACAATTCCGTGCTCCTCACCGAATCCGACTTGGAAAAACTCATAAGCAAATCAGTTAACGCCCCAACATTTGTGCGAGACACCTATAGAGATCTTTTTTTTAATGAAGTCGATTGCACATTTCTTGATAATCTATGGGCAAATATTCAAACCCTTGACTCACCCCTTAAAGTGTCATTGGCTCTCGCCGCAGCATCTCGCGCCTGCATGAAGAAGCGTCCTCGGGGCATGTTCACATTCACTGGCCATAAGGGCTGGGATGAACGCAAGGATTTGAAATTGTCTATGCGGGAGCAGTTTCTAACAGCGGTAACGGCATTAAATGGCGCAGTCTTTTCAAATGGCCAGCAGAATGCTGCATTCAACCTGGATGTATTCAGTCTCCCCCCCGATCTTGCCGATGTCGTTTATATTGACACCCCATATATCAGCCCATTCTCGGATTGCGATTATACGCGCCGCTATCACTTTGTTGAGGGTTTCTGCCGCTATTGGGACGGCTGCGAGATAATGTCCAAAACGAGCACCAAGAAAATTCGGTCGTTTGATACGGCCTTCTCAACAAAGGCGCGCGCACCGGCAGCCTTTCAGCGCCTTTTTAAACACTTCAAGGGCTCAACTCTTGTAGTCTCATATTCATCGAATAGCATCCCGAATAAAGAGGAAATGGTTAAGCTACTGAAACAAGAGAAAAAGAGCGTCGAGGTTTTCGAGTCAACGCACCGCTATCATCACGGCAACCACGCACATAAGGTCGGAAACAACAAAAACGAGGTCCTCGAGTACCTCTTCATAGCACAATGAAAATACCAAGCTCACTAGTCCCTCAGGCTGATCGTCTTGATGAGGTTCTCCGCGCCGTAGAGGCCGTTGGCCATGGTGCAATCACATTCCAAGATATTGCACGAGCACTTGGTAAAGTTGAGCGTCAGGGCCGCTATTATAGGCTAGCAGCGGAAATCCTCGGGTTCCTTAATAACAGTGCTAATCATTCTGTACTCACTGATAGCGGCCGTCTTTTGTTGGGCGCCAGTGCTGCCGAAAGAAAAAGTATTATCAGGCATGCTGTACTGTCGATGCCCCTCATTCACAGGCTCATTCCGTTCTTTGAAGCAAGATTGCCCGGCGGCATATCCAGGACAACCCTTGTCAGATTTCTGTCCGAAATTGCAGATTTGGGGGGTGATTCGATGGCGCCCCGAAGAATTTCAACGGTAACAAGCTGGCTTGTTGATAGTGGCGTGGCAGAGATAAAGGGCGATACCATGCGTTTGAATCCTGCTGCCTTTGCAGAGCATGTTGTTACATTTACAAAGGATGATGAACCATTATTTCCCAAGGCTTACAGGCTGGAAGATTATGATGAGGCAGAGCGCCAAATTAAAACCCGGAGTGCCCTAACGACTGTTCTGGTCGATGAGACAACCAAAGAACGAGCAGAAGCCAGCCACAGTCGGTTAATCCACATGATGGCCGAACGAATCCGGGGTTTAGGGGCGGTGCCTAAGGCCAACCGCCTAATTGACCTGTCGGCCCAGGTAGATGACTCAATATATTTGTTTGAGATGAAATCCACCACTGAAGATAACGCCAGGTCTCAAGTCCGTCGGGGTTTGTCCCAACTTTATGAATACCGGTTTGTGCAAGACATACCAAAAGCAAAGCTGGTTCTGGTTATCGAAAAACAACTTCCTGGCTCATTGCAATGGCTGGTCGAATACCTTCAGAAAGATCGCAACATCTTTCTTGTCTGGGATGGCAGCGATAACTTTTTCGCCAGCAAAGAAGTCGCGAAAGCGCTTCCTTTCCTATAAAGGGGTCGCCCATTAGAGGTTCCGGTCAAACACAACCCCCCCCCCTCTGAGCCGTTTCTAAAACGAACGCTTCCTTTCACTTTGTTTCGAACGGGTCAACCGTAGCCACGTGTGCCGGTGTCTAGCACCCTTTGCGCATGGGGGGGGCGAGCGGCGATTTTCCGCATAGGGGGGGCGTTGAGGCCGGGTTCTGGGCGGAATATTCAGCATGGGAATGTATTGTGCGCGGAAAAGGGGGGCATTATACTGCCGGGCATGATGAGCATGGTGGGCCAAATCGGAGCCGGGGTGCTGGCGCGGCTGGGCCGGGCGGCGCGCACGGCGGCCATGGTCTGGGCGGTGGTGGTCCAATCCCTGCGTCCAACAACCTGGACCGCTCCGATGCGCAACGTGCTGGCGCGGCAGATTTTGTTCACCGGGATGGAGGCGACGGGGTTCGTATCGCTTATCGCCGTGATTGTGGGGGTGCTGGTGGTGGTGCAAGCCGAGTATTGGCTGACACGCCTCGGGCAGACGGCGCTGATCGGGCCGATCCTGACGGCGGTGGTGTTGCGGGAGCTGGGGCCGCTGCTGACGAATTTCGTGGTGATCGCGCGCAGCGGCACGGCCATCTCGACGGAGCTGGCGAATATGAAGGTGCATGGCGAGGTGCGCGCGCTGGATGCGATGGGGATCGATCCGTTCGTGTATCTGGTGATTCCGCGCGTGCTGGGGGTGGCGGCATCGACGTTCTGCCTGACGATCATTTTCCTGGGGGTGACGTTCATTGGCGGCTTCCTGTGCATGTGGGTGATCGAACTGGGCGACATCGACATGGGGCTGTTCTTCAGCAACATCATCGGGGCGGTGACGGTGACGGACGTGTTCAGCCTGCTGGCGAAGTCGATCCTGCCGGGGATGCTGACGGGGGCGATCTGCTGCGACGAGGCGCTGGGCGTGGGGACCGCGGTGACGGAAGTGCCGATCGCGGCGACGCGCGGCGTGATGCGCTCGGTGGGCGCGCTGTTCGTGATGTCGTTGCTGATTTCGTTGATCGCGTATCTGTGAGGACGGGGATGGACGAAAAGGAATACATCCGGGTGGAGGCGGTGCAGGGGCCGCAACTGGGCGCGTCGTGGAGCTTCGCGGTTCCGCGCGGGGAGGCGGTCTGGATCCCGGATGACGAGGATTCGGGGATGGCGTGGCTGGACTGGCTGACGGGTATCGAGCCGCCTCCGGCGGGGCAGGTGTTCTGGAAAGGCGTGGAATGGCGCGAACGGCATCCGCACGAGGCGTCCGCAGAGCGCGGACGGATCGGTTGCGTCTTCGCGGGGGGCGGGCTGGTGGCGAACCTGGACATGGACGAGAATGTCTGGCTGCCCGCGCGCATGCACCGGCGGGAGGGGGCGGCGGAGGCGATCGAGCAGTGGGCGCGGTTCTTTGGATGCTGGCCGCTGCCGCCGGAGCGCGCCTCGGCGGTGCGCGAACGGGATCGCCGCCGGATTTTATGGACGCGGGCGTTCTCGGGAAATCCCGAGGCGCTGGTCTTGGAGCGTCCGTTGCGCGAGGTGCCGGCGGAAGACCGGGCGTTGTTTTTGAAGGCGGTTCGGCAGGTGCGCGCGGAAGGGTGCGCGGTCGTGTGGCTGGAAAAGGATCTGGACGCGGAAACGCAGGCGGCGCTGGAGCCGCTGGCGCGCGCGGCGCCGGACAAGGATTGAGGAGCGAACCATGGCGAAGAAATTCAAATTCCGGTATGTGAACGAGATCGTGGGCGGTTTCGTGATCCTGGTGGTCCTGCTGCTGCTGGCGGGGGTGATCGTGGCGGGCCACGCGCAGCATTGGTTCGAGGCGATGTACGAGATCAACCTGAAGTTCCCCCCGGAAGGTTCGATGGAGCTGCAGAAGGGCGCGGAGGTGATGCTGCTGGGCGCGCCGGTCGGCAGCGTGCAGGACATCCTCGTGGGCGACGACGGCAACATCTCGGGCACGATGCGGGTTCGCGGGCCGTTCGCGAAGCGGTTCCTGCGGGCGGATTCGATCGGATTGGTGAAGAAAAAAATGGTGGTGACGGGCGACGCCTACATCGAGCTGACGCGCGGGACGGGCGCGGAGCTGCCGCGCACGGGCGGCGAGATCGAATGCGTGAAGGACACCGAGATCATGCAGATGATGGAAGAGGCGCTGGATGAGCTCCGGAAGGAAGCGGAGAAGACGGTGGCGCTGGTGAACGCGGCGATCGAGGAATATACGAAGCTGGCGGCGGGCATGAACGATCCACAGGGCAATCTGCAGCAGCTTTTGGCGAATTCAAACGGCCTGCTGGAGGACATCCGCAGGGGCAAGGGCATTCCGGCCAAGGTGCTGAACGATCCCGCGATGGCGAAGGACGTGGAGAACATCGTGTCGCAGGTGCAGGCGCTGATGACGAAGATCAACGCGATGGCGACGGAGCTGCAGACGGTGGTGGCGAAGCTGCCGCCGATGGCCGACACCGTGGGCGGCGAGGTGGACAACCTGCCGGTCGTCGTCGGCGAAACGCAGGCGCTGATGCGCGAGACGACCACGCTGCTGGACGGCCTGCAGAAGCACTGGTTCCTGAGGAAATACATGGAATCGGACGATGCGGTCCGTTCCGAGGAGGTTTTACACTGATGAAACGCATCGCACGGGCCGGAATGGGATTGGCGCTGCTTTGGGCGGCAGGATGTGCGGCGCCGAAGGCGCAATTCACCGATGCTGACTGGGTGTCGAATTCGACGACTGGCCGGGGTTGCTACGAGCGCGGGGACTTCCGGCGCGGGGCGGATGCCTACGGCCGCGCGCAGCAGCGCGCCCGGGCGCTGGACGACGCGGATGCCTTGGCGGTGTCGGCGGTGAACCGCGCGGTCTGCCTGCTGGCGGAATCGAAGGCCGGCGAGGCGCTCGCCGCCGTGGACGAGGCGCTGGCGGATGCGCGGGTGTCGATGGCCCGTCGCGCGGAACTGCTGGTGGCGGGGGCGCGCGCGAAACTGGCGCTCGGAAAGCCGGATGACGCGGTGGCACTTGCGGGCGAGGCGCTGAATCTCGATCCACCGCCCGTGCTGTGGGCCCAAGCGCTGCTGGCGCAAAGCGCGGCGTCGCTGGCGCAGGGAGATGCCCAGCAGGCGGCGAAGGAACTGGCGTTCAAGTTTTCCGCAAAGGATTGGGCGAAGCTGCCGGCGGACTTGCGCGCGGAATACGCGGCGCGGCGCGGGGAAATCGCGGCGTCGGAGAAGAAGCCGGCGGAGGCGATGGCCTTGCAGGACGAAGCGGCGGCGCTGTGGAAGAAGGCGGGGCGGTTGCCGGAGATGGCGCGCGCCTTGGCCGAGGCGGGGCGGCAGGCAAAGGCCTCCGGCGATTTGGCCGGGGCGTGCGACCGATTCTACCGGGCGGCGCGGAGCCTCTGGGCGCAAGGGCTTCAGCCCGAGGCGGTTCGCATCCTCGAAGAGGGCGTGGCCTGCGCGGAAGAACTGAAGGACGAGGCGATCGGCAAGCGGATGGCAGATTTGTTTGTAACCTTTCAAGATTCAAAACGACTCTCAAAATAACGGAGAACAGGCATGAAAAAATGGATCCTGATGGGATGTGCGGCGCTGGTGGCCAGCGGCGCGTGGGCGGCGAAGGAAATGAGCGTGCAGGTGCGCGATGGACAGTTGCGCAACCGCGCGTCGTTCCTGGGGACGGTGACGGGCACGGTGGCCTATGGCGACCGCGTGACCGTGAACCAAACGATGGCGGGCTGGTGCGAGGTGGCGAAGGCGGATGGCACCACGGGCTGGATCCACGAATCGGCGCTGACACCGAAACGCGTCGTCCTGAGCTCGGGCGCGGCCGATGCGCGCACCGGCGCAAGCGGCGAGGAAGTCGCACTCGCCGGCAAGGGCTTCAGCAAGGAAGTCGAGGCGGAATACAAGAAGCAGAACAAGGACATCGATTACACGTGGGTGGATTGGATGGGCAAGCAGACGGTCCCGAGCTCGCAGCTTGTTCAATTCCTGAAGCAGGGCGATCTGGCCCAATGAAAGAAATCGCCATGAAAAACATCTTGAAGAACAAATGGATCGGAACCGCGGCGCTGGTGGCAGCGCTGGCATGGCTGGCAACCGGGTGCGACACGGTCAACCAACTGACCGAGCTTGGCACGGGGATCGCGGTGGCGTCGGGGGCCATCAACACGAACCAGGCGGCCAGCATCAATCGAACGACGCAGGCGGTGGCCAAGACCTTCCAGGACATCACGCCGGAGCAGGAATACTACATCGGACGCACGGTGGCGGCGACGGTGCTGCTGGGCTACAAGCCGCAACCGGCGGAGGATCTCAATGGGTATCTCAACCAGGTGGGCCAGGCGCTGGCGCAGTTTTCGGCGCGCCCGGAAACCTTCGGCGGCTACCACTTCATGGTGCTGGATTCCGACGAGATCAACGCTTTCGCGGCGCCGGGCGGACTGATCCTGGCGACGCGCGGCCTGCTGAAATGCTGCAAGAACGAGGATGAACTGGCGTCGGTGCTCGCGCACGAGATCGGCCACGTCGAGAAGCTGCATGGCTTGCGGGCCATCCGCACGGGCCGGCTCAATTCCGCGCTGACGGTCTTGGCGGTCGAGGCCGGAAAGAACCTGGGCGGGGAGCAATTGGCCGAAGTGACGAAGGCCTTCGACGAGTCCATCAACGACATCGCGACGACGCTTATGAACAGCGGCTATTCGCGGAAGCTGGAGTTTGAGGCCGATGCCGCCGCCATCGCCATCCTGAAAAAGGCGGGATATCAGCCGGGCGCGCTGGTGGCGATGCTGGAGAACATGGCGAAGAACTGGGATTCCTCGCGCAAGGACTTCGCGGCGACGCATCCGGCGCCGGCGGACCGCATCCAGGAACTCCAGAAGAGTGGCGTGGCGTCGTCGGTGGCTTCCGCGCCCGCCCGCCAGCAACGGTTCCTCGCCGCGACGAAGTCGCTGTAAGAGGCGGCGAGCCGGATGAACAAAAAGGTCGCGTACGGGCTGCTGGCCGGGGCGCTGGCGGCCGCCTGCGTGGTCGCGTTGGACCGCACCGGCCTGGCCGCGCGCTGGGACAACCCGATGTCGGACTGGCGCGCGCGCCTGCTCGCGAAACCCTCGGCCGCGACGGAGCAGGTGAAGCTGGTCTTGCTGGACCAGTATAGCCTGGACTGGGCGAGCCAGAACATGGGGCTGTCATGGCCATGGCCGCGCGAGGTCTACGGCGCCTTGCTGGACTATCTGAAGCGCAACGGCGCCAAGACCGTGGTGTTCGACGTGCTCTACACGGAGCCGTCGGCCTATGGCGTGGCGGACGACGAGGCGCTGGGCGCGGCCGCGGGCCGGTGCGGCAACTTCGTCGGCGCGGTGTTCCTGGGGAAGCAGACCGAGCAGGCGACAAGCTGGCCCGAATTCGCGAAACCCAATCCCATCCGCGTGGAAGGGCTGGAGGCGTGGCTGGAAGCGCATCCGGGTCCGGCACAGGAAATCGTGTCGGCCGGCGCGGCGTTCCCCGTTCCAGAACTGGCGAAACAGGTGGCCTGGCTGGCGAATGTGCGCGAGGTGCCCGACGGCGATGGCGTCTTCCGTCGCGCCGCCCCGTTCCGCATCTTCGACGGGCAGGTGCTGCCGTCGCTGGGGGTCGCCGGCTGGCTGGCGGGGCTCGGCGAAGGTCCGGCGAAGGCCAAGATGGAACCGCGCGCGCTGATTGCGGGCGGGAAACGCATTCCGCTGGACGATGCCGGGCGGATGATCCTGAAATTCCGCGGAAAATCCGGTACCCACCAGGCCTTCAACGCGGCCGAGGTGATCCAATCGGAGATGCGCCTTCTGGAAGGCGGAAAGCCGCCGATTCAGGATGGCAGCGTCTTTAAGGATGCCCATGTCGTGTTTGGATTCAGCGCGCCGGGCTTGAAGGACCTGCGGCCGTCGCCGATGGGCGGGGACTATCCAGGTCCCGAAATCTACGCGACGATGCTGGACGATTTGCTGGCCGGCGATTTCTTGCGCGATGCGCCGGCCGTGGCGGTCTGGCTGTGGGTGCTGCTGCTGGCGTTGGTGGCGGGCGTGGTGGCGGCCACGTCGCGCAACGGGTGGCAGAGCGCGGCGGCTTCCGTGGTGCTGATTCCGTTGCCGACGCTGGCGGGGCTGGCGGCATGGCAGGGCGGTTTCGTCCTGCCGGTGGCGGGGGCCTCGGCGGGCGTTGGGATAACCCTGCTGGGCGGGGCCGTGGTGAACTTCGTGCTGGAAGGCCGGCAGAAGATGTTCATCAAGGGTGCATTCAAGCATTACCTGAGCGCCGACGTGATCGAGCAGATCATGCGCGATCCCGACAGCCTGAAGCTCGGCGGCGAGCGCCGCGAACTGACGATCTTCTTCTCTGACCTGCAGGGGTTCTCGACGATTTCGGAGCGGCTCGGTCCGGAGGATTTGACGAAGTTGTTGAACGATTATCTGTCCGACATGACGGACATCATCCTCGAAGAAGGCGGCACGCTGGACAAATACGAGGGCGACGCGATCATCGCGTTCTGGAACGCGCCGCTGGCCCAGCCCGACCACGCGGTGCGCGCGGTGCGCGCCTCGGTGCGCTGCCAGCGGAAGCTGGCGGAGCGGCGCGCGGAGTTCGAGCAGCGCACGGGCGCGGTGATGAAGATGCGCATCGGCCTGAACACGGGGCCGGTGGTGGTCGGCAACATGGGATCGAGCAACCGCTTCGATTATACGGTGCTGGGCGACGCGGCAAACCTGGCCTCTCGGCTCGAAGGCGCGAACAAGGCGCTGGGCACCTACATGATGGTGGCGGAATCGACCTGGACGCAGACGAACGGCACCTTTCCGGGACGCGAGCTGGGATCCCTGCGCGTGGTGGGGCGCAAGACGCCGGTGCGGGTGTTTGAGGCGACGGGGTTGGAAGGCGAAACCGTGCAAGGCGTGGAGAAGGACTTCGAGGCCGCGCTGGCGCAGGCGAAGGCGGGGCGCTGGGCCGAGGCGGCGGAGGCGTTTGAAAAACTGGGCGACGATGCGGCATCGAAGACCTACGCGGCGAAATGCCGCGCGCTGACATCGGCCGGCCCCGGCGCGGGGTGGGACGGCATCTGGAATTTGACGGAGAAGTGAGGACGGTGGCATGAAGGTTTTTCTGGGAGGGGCGCGCGGCAGTTTTCCGGTCTCGGGCCCGGACAAGATGCGCTATGGCGGAGACACGTTCTCCCTGCTGGTCGAAGGCCGCAACGGCGAACAGGTGCTGATCGATGCCGGCAGCGGCGTGCGGCAACTGAAGGGGCGCCTGCGCGCCGGCGGAACGGTTTTCTTCACGCATACGCATCTGGACCACCTGATCGGCCTGCCGATGCTGTCGAAGACATGGCCGCGGCGCCTGATCCTGCCGCGCGGCGGACTCCGGGAGGTGCTGGCGCGCGTGTTTTCGCCGCCGGTGTGGCCGGTGAAGCTGCCGGACGCGGAATTTCCGATGCCGGCGGAGCCGATGGAGGTGGGCGGGTTGCGGGTGGGTTGGCATGCCGTGGCGCATCCCGACGGCTGCGTCGCCTACCGCGTGGACGAGCCGGCGACGGGCGCGAGCGTGGTGGTGGCGACCGATGTCGAATGGCAGATGATGACGCCGCGCGCGCAGGACGCGTTCGCGCTGTTCGCGCGGGGCGCGGACCTGTTGGTTTTCGATTCGCAATATCTGCCGGCGGAATATGCCGCGCACAAGGGCTGGGGCCATAGCACCTGGACGGATGCCGTCGAAGCCGCGCGTCGTTTCGGCGTGCAAAAACTGTGGCTGATGCACCACGCGCCTGGCCGCAAAGATGCCGAACTCGACGCGCTGGCCGCCGAGGCGGCCGCGGCGTTCAAAGGGGCCGTCTTCCCGACGGTCGAAACCATGACGGAGATCCTGCATGAATAGCGCGATGTTGTTCCATTTCGCGGAGGGGGGGGGGCTGATCCTGGTGCTGCTGGCCGCAATGGGCCTCGCGGTCCTGCCCCGGCGCGCCTTGGCGCGGAAGGCGAAGGCATCGCAGCGGCTTTTCTCGAAATGGCTGTTCGCGGCGCTAGAAAGCCTGGTCTTTCCGATGCTGGCGCTGGGGCTGGGCTGGCTGGCGCTGTGGGCGCCGGAGGCGCTGGGC
>DMJA01000219.1 GCA_003451935.1 Verrucomicrobiota bacterium
CTTCTGGCAGGGAGCTGTTCCGCGCGGCCACCACCGGCGCGCCGCGGCCCATCGCCTCCAGCGGCGGGAAACCGAATCCCTCGTAGCGCGTCGGGAACACGAACGCCGCCGCCCCCGCGTAGAGCACCGAGAGCTGCGCGTCGTCCAGATGCCTCAGCAGCTTGATGCCCCCCTTGCGCGGCGATTCCGAGATGGCGCGCAGGGTCGGCCCGGTCTTCCAGCCGAGCCCGCCCGCCAGCACCAGGTCGCCGTCGAAGTCCTTCAGGGCCTCGTAGATTTCCACCAGGAAGGGGATGTTCTTGCGCGGCTCGATCGTGCCGACCATCAGCAGGTACGGCTTCGCCAGCCCCAGCGCCTTCCGGGTTTGCGCCACGGCCTCCGCCGGCGGCGGCGGCCCGAACTTCGGCAGGCCCAGCCACACAGGGAACACCTTCTCCGGGGGCACATCCAGCAACTCGCAGATTTCGCGCGCCGAGAACCGGCTGTCCGTCAGGATGGCATCCGCCTTCCGCGCCGTCTGGTGGATTTCGGCCGAAAGCCAGGCGAGGTTCTTCGCCTCGGTCGTCTCGGGCATGCGCAGGAACGACACGTCGTGGATCGTGACCACCGACTTGCGCCCCTTGCCCAGCGGGGGGCGGATGAAGTTGGGGAAGTGGTAGAGGTCGGCCCCGCCGGCGAACCATTCGTAGGGCGGGAAGCCGATGCGCTTCCATGCGGCCTGCGCCAGGCGGCCGGGCATCCAGCGGCACGAGCGCATCGCCACGCCCGGCGGGACCGCATCCAGCCCGGTGCGCTTGAAATCGAAATAGAACGCCGAAATCTCGTCGGCACCCGCCTCCGCGCCCAGGTGCGCAAGCAGTTCGCGCACATAGCGCCCCACGCCGGCGCGCTGCCCAAGCGCGGCCTGGATGTCCATGCAAACTTTCATTTCTTCCTTATATCGCGCCCGCCCTGAAAACAAAAGCCCATCCCGCGGCCTGCGGCGGGTTCCGCACAAAACCGTTGTGCTTTATCAGGGTTTTTCGCATTCTGCCTGCCATGGAAGAACCGACGACGCCCCCTCCGCCCTCCCGGAAAAAAATCCGCCTGACGCGCGCGGAGGCCTACGCCATGCGTCTTTCCCGTCCGCGGAAGAAGAAGCTGGAATTCCTCTTCGTGGGCCTGGCGATCGCCGCGGCACTGGGCTACGGGCTGTGGCATTTCCAGGACGAATGGCTTCCCTACTGGCTCCCGTCGGAAGAGCAAGCCGCCGCACCCGCGACCGGACCGGTCGCGGGGGAACAACCCGCCACGGCCCCCGCCGAACCGCAGGCCGCCGCATCCGGCGCGGCCCCGCTGGATTTCCTCTCCGCCGCCATCTGGGACCAGCCCCGGTTCCTCCAAGGCGTGCGGCTGTTCAACCAGGCCTTGGACCGCCACCACGCCTTCCGGGACAATCGCAACCGGTCGGACCTGCCGCCGCAGATCGAGGCCGGCGCCCGCCAGGCGGCCGCGGCATTCGAGGAAGTCCGCGCCGAAGCGCCAGCCGCCGTGCCGCTGGCCGATTACCTCGCGAGCTGCCGGCGGCTGGTGGCCGAAACCCGGCGGCTGGCCCGGCCGGAGCCGGTGGCGACAACGCCGCCGCCGCCCGAAGCCCCCCCCTACCGCCCCGGCGAGCCCTGGCAGCATCCCGACTATCTGGCAGGCGCCAACCGGTTCAACCAGGCCCTGGAACAATACAAGGTGTTCCTCGCCGACAAGAAACGGACGGAGCTGCTCCAGCCCATTGAGGAGGGTGCGTTCCAGGCGGCCAAGACGTTCGAGGCGCTGAAGGGCCAGGCGCCCGAAGGCGTTCCGCTCGCCGACCACATCACGCAATGCTACAAGTTGATTTCCGACTGCCGGCGGCAGCATCTGGAGGGCGCCCCCGCCGCGCCCGCGAATCCGTTCGACCGCGGCACGACCGGTCCCAGCCGCCGCCCCGCGCTCCCCGCCTACCAGCCGCCACCCTAAATCCGCGGGGTTGCCGGCCGTTCCGGGCCACCGGTTTTCCACACAATGGAAAAATGTTTCGCCGTTTTTCCACACAATGGACAGAATGTTTCCACAGCGTGGAAAACCGCCGCCGCCGGTCCCGGCCGGCGATTAAGCGAACTGGGGGGAGGGCCTAGATCCGCGTGCCGGGCGGAATGACCGCCTTCTTCGGGATCACGATCACGCCTTCCTGCACGGTGTAGAGATCCGTGGCGCCATCGGACTTGCCGTCGGGCGTGATGTAGCACCCGTCGCCGATGCGGGCGTTCTTGTCGATGATGGCGTTGCGGATGAAGCAATCGCGGCCCACGCCCATCGGGATCTCGCCCGCGGGCAGGTCCTTCGGATCGTAGTAGTCCGCACCCATCATCACCGTGCGCTCGATCACGGTGCCCTCGCCCACCTTGGCGCGGACGCCGATGAGCGAGCCGAGGATGCGGTGGCCCGAGATGATGCAGCCTTCGCTGAGCAGCGCGCGGTTCAGGTCGCAGCAGTTGATCTTCGACGGCGGCAGGTAGCGCATGTGCGTGTAGAGCGGCGCGTTCATGTCGTAGAGGTTGAACTCCGGCAGCGGCTCGGCCAGCTCCATGTTCGCTTCCCAGAACGAGCGGATCGTCCCGATGTCGCGCCAGTAGCCGTTGAACAGGTAGCGATAGACGGCGCGGTTCTGGATGGCCTGCGGAATGATGTTCTTGCCGAAATCCTTGGCGTCGTTGTCCAGCAGGTCCAGCAGCACCTTCGTGTTGAACACATAGATGCCCATGCTGGCCAGATAGCGCTCCGGACCGGGGCCGGGCTCGCGCAGTTCGTCGAGCACCGGCGTGTTGCCGGGCTTCTCCACGAAGCGGATGATGCGCCCCTTGGCGTCGGCCTGCATGATGCCCAAGGCCCCGGCTTCGTTCCGCGGCACCGGCTTCGTGCAGATGGTCACCTCGGCCTGGTTTTTGATGTGCTCCTCCAGCACGGGGCGGAAGTCCATCCGGTAGAGCTGGTCGCCCGAGAGGATCAGGACGTGGTCCGGCTGGCGGTCCAGCACGTAGCGCAGGCCCTGCCGCACCGCGTCGGCGGTGCCTTGGAACCAGGTTTCGCTGCCCGGCGTCTGCTGCGCCGCCAGGATCCGCACGTAGCCGCTGTGGAACTGGTCGAACACGTAGGTGCTCTGCACGTGCTGGTGCAGCGACACGCTGTTGAACTGCGTCAGCACGTAGATGCGCCGGATGCCGCTGTTGATGCAGTTGCTGACGGGGATGTCCACCAGCCGGTACTTGCCCGCCAACGGCACCGCCGGCTTGCACCGGTCGCGCGTCAACGGTTGCAGCCGCTTGCCCTCGCCCCCGCCCAGAATCACTCCGACCACATTCATCATCCACCTCTCCATCGGGTGCGGAAGCCTTCCGCCCACCCTCGCGTCCAGTATCCGCCGCCCGTCCGGTCAAATCAACCGTAAAACGGAGGCCCGTTTGACTGGATTTTTACCGGGATTTTACCGGCCGCCCAGCAAGCGCCAGAACCGCTTCAGGATGCCGTCGCGCGAAATCGCCTGATCCATCGAAGGCGATCCGGCCGCCATCAGGTCTTCGTATTGCTTGCGGTTCTGCTGCGCCCGCTCCGCCACCAGCTGGCTCAGTTGCTCGAGCACCCCGGGATGGCGTCCCAGCAGCTCCGCGAAGTCCGGCGCCGGAATCCGCAACAGCTCCGCCGATTCCTTCACCGCGATCTCCGCCATGCGCGGCAGGCCGGTCACCAGGCTCATTTCGCCCACCACCGCGCCCGCGCCCACCTCGAAAACGGTTTCCTTGCCCGATTCGCGGTGCTGGATGCGGCCCGCCAGCGTTCCCGACAGCACCACATAGCAGCAGTCGCCCGGATCGCCCTGCCGGAACACGGTCTCTCCGCGCCCGTAGAGTTGGCTCGCCAAGTGCCCCGCCCACGCCAACAGATCCTCGGAGGAAACCAGCATCTTTCCGTCGGCTCCGGCCAGTACCTTTTTCGCGAAATCGCTTTGCAGCAGGCCCTCCGCCCGGCGCTTCGCCGCCGGATCTTCCGCGGGCGGAGCGGCGGGCGGGATCGCCCGCGCCATGAAGTCGTTCAGCACCTGGTCCGTCACCGGATACGGGATCTGGATGCCGCGGCGGCGGAACTCGTACCAGATGCGCCGACGGACCTCGCCCATGACGGGATTCCGGAACGGATAGCGGTCCACCCAGATGAACAGTTCGTAGGTGATGCCATAGCTCTTGTAATCCAGCAGGAACGCCGAGGGCTCGGGCGTCCGGCGCACGTCCGGCACCGCCGCCGCCGCCGCCAGCATTGCGTCGATCACCGCATCCGGCGCGTCGTCATAGCTCGCGTCCACGGAAATCGCACAGCGTCGCGGCCCCTCCGGACGGGTCAGGTTCTGGATGCGCGCATCCGCCACCTTGCTGTTGGGGATGCGGACGGGGATGTTGTCGCGGGTGACCACCCAGGTCTCCCGCCAATTCATTTCATGGACCTCCCCTTCCACGTCGTCGATGAACACCCAGTCGCGGGGCGCCAGCGACCGCGTCAGGTTCAGGGACATGCCCGCCAGCAGGTTGCCCAGCACGCCCTGCAGCGCGAAACCCACCACCGCCGTGACCAGCGCCGTGGAAGCCAGCAGGGGCGTGATGTTCCACCCCAGCTCGAACCGCAGCACGAAGAACGCCGCCAGCGCCGTCGCCGCCACCCGCAGCACGCCCCGCAGCAGCGCGGGCATCTGGCCCCGGCCCCCCGCCGCGGCGATCTGCAACGCCGTCGCCTCCGCAAAATCGTACGCCAGCAGGATCAGCCAAAATAGATGCCACGCCGACCGGTGCGCCTCCGGAACCTTGGCGGCCCACGAGACGCCCAGCGCCT
>DMJA01000237.1 GCA_003451935.1 Verrucomicrobiota bacterium
CCGACAGGCTTTTCGGGGGTGCCTCCATCGGGGCCGGCGATGCCGGTGACGGAGAGGGCGAAATCGGCTTTGCATTTTTTGCGGGCGCCTTCGGCCATGGCGCGGGCGGTTTCCGGGCTGACGGCGCCGTGGGCGGCGAGGGTTTCGGCGGGGACGCCGAGCAGACGGGGTTTGAGGGCATTGGAATAGGCGACGATTCCGCCGAAGTACCACGCGGAGCTGCCGGGGAGGCTCGTGAGGGCGGCGCCGACGAGGCCGCCGGTGCAGGATTCGGCCGTGGCGAGGGTTTGGTGCCGCGCGAGGAGGGCGGCGGCGATTTTCTTCAGCAGCGCTTGCATGCCCGGAAGTCTAGGCCAAGGCGAGCGGTTTGGAAAGTCCGCGCGGGACTTTTGCGGCGATTTGTGGCAACGTACATTCCATGAAAACGATCTTGGTGACAGGTTCCGGCGGCTTGGTGGGATCGGAGACGGCGCTGCATTTCGGCCGGCAGGGATGGCGCGTCATTGGCGTGGACAACAACCTGCGGGAATATTTCTTCGGGCCGGAGGCGTCCACGAAGTGGGCGGTGGACGAGCTGAAAACGGCGCTGCCGGATTCGTTCACGGCGGTCTCGGCGGACATCCGGGATTTCGCGGCGGTGCGCAAGGCGTTCGAGGGGGCGGGGGAGATCGATTTGGTGGTGCATACGGCGGCGCAGCCGTCGCACGACTGGGCGGCGCGCGAGCCGTTCACGGATTTCGGCGTGAACGCGCAGGGCACGCTGAATTTGCTGGAGGCGACGCGCCAATTCGCGCCGGAGGCCACGTTCATTTTCACGTCCACGAACAAGGTGTATGGCGACACGCCGAACCGGCTGCCGCTGGAGGAGCGGGCGACGCGCTGGGAGTGCGTGGAGGGACCCTACGCGGCAAAGGGCATCGACGAGACGATGAGCATCGACCAGACGACGCACTCGATTTTCGGGGCGTCGAAGGTGGCGGCGGACGTGATGGTGCAGGAATACGGGCGCTATTTCGGGATGAAGACGGGCGTATTTCGCGGCGGCTGCCTGACGGGGCCCCGGCATTCCGGCGCGGAGCTGCACGGATTCCTGGCGTACCTGATGAAGTGCGCGGCGACGGGGCGCGAGTACAGGATTTTCGGCTACCAGGGCAAGCAGGTGCGCGACAACATCCACAGCGAGGACTTGGTGGCGTCGTTCGAGGCCTTCCACCGCGCGCCGCGGGCGGGCGAGGTCTACAACATGGGCGGGAGCCGCTTCAGCCACTGCTCGATGATGGAGGCGGTGGCGCTGTGCGAGGAGATTTCGGGCCGCAAGATGAAGACGTCCTACGTCGAGACGAACCGGATCGGCGACCACATTTGGTGGGTGAGCGACGTATCGAAATTCCAGGCGCACTATCCGGGCTGGAAGCTGACGAAGACGGTGCGCGACATTTTGACGGAGATTTTGGAATACAACCTGCCGCGCTGGAAAAAGGAAGGCTGAAGCGAACCATGGAGACCGGCGCCGACACCTTCCTCTTTTGCGACGGGTTGCTGCTGGTGCGGGAAGGCGGCCTGGACCCGGCTGGGGCGGAAGCGTTGCCGGAGCTGCGTCCGGGCCGCGAGGTGCGGGATTCGTTCATGGTGCGGCCGCAGGGGGTCGCGGCGGTCGAGGTGTCGGGTTCGCCCGAGAGCGCGCCGGCTGGATTCGAATGGGCCCGGGTGCGGGCCCTGGTCGGCGCGGAATCGCCGCATGCGGCGTCGGCCTGCCGCGCGCTGGGGTTGCTGAACTGGCGCGCCGCGCACCGGTTCTGCGGGGCGTGCGGAGGGGCGCTGGCCGAGCATCCGGTGGAGATGGCGCGCCAATGCGGCGCCTGCGGACGCGTGGAATATCCGGGGCCTACGCCGGCGGTGATCGTGTGCGTGGAGAAGGACGGAAAAATCCTGCTGGCGCGGCATGCCCAGCGCAGCCAGGAGTTCTGGACCTGCCTGGCCGGCTATGTCGAAATCGGCGAATCCCTGGAGGATTGCGTGCGCCGCGAAGTGCGGGAGGAGGTCGGCCTCGAGGTCGCCAACGTGCGGTATGCGGGCAGCCAGCATTGGCCCTATCCGAACCAGCTCATGCTCGCGTTCCGGGCGGACTGGAAGGCGGGCGAACTGCGCCTGCAACCGGATGAAATTGCCGACGCGCGCTGGTTCGATCCGGCGGAGCTGCCGGACATTCCGCCCAAGGGCTCCGTTGCCTATCGGCTGATCCGCGGGGGGATTTGAGTGCCCAAAGGGGGCGCTGCGAACGCGCAAAATCCGGGGCAGCTTCCGGCCTTCTCTGGATTGACATCCCGGGCCCCAAGTCCCACAATGCGCGAAATTTCAAAGATTCTTGCCCCCCAAAAATCGACCGGGCAAGTTTGTCTGACAAGAAAGGAAGATCCCCATGAAACAGATGGCTTATTGGATGGTGGCGGCCTTGGCGTTGTGCTGGACCCTGACGGGTTGCGGAAATTCGAAGCCCGCCGCGCAGGAGGAATCGGTTGCCGGCGTTCCGGCGGAAGCGGCCGCCCTGGACGCGGAAGCGGTGGCGGCTCCGGCGCCTGCCGCGGAAGAGCCGGCGATGTCGGAGGCCGATGCGGCGGTGGTCGTCGCGAAGGTCAACGGGACGGAGATCACCGAAGGCGAAATCCAGAAGGTGATGGGCCTGTTCAAGAAGCAGATGGGCGGCCGGATTCCCGCAGACCAGATGGCGGAAGCCCTTCCCCGCATCCGTGAACGCATCCTGGAAGAGCTGATCATGCGCCGCGTCATGCTGGGCGAGGTTGCCAAGCAGGGCGTCAGCATCTCGGATGCCGAGTTCGAGAAAATCAAGGGCGAACTGGTCGAGGAATTGCCGCCAGGGACGACCCTTGAAACCTACATGGCCGAGACCGGAACGACGGAGGCCGAAATGCGCGAGCAGATGGCGGTCCGCAAGCTGGTCATCGCCAAGGCCGAATCCCTCGAGAAGCCCTCGGACGAGGAGATCCAGAAGTTCTACGACGAGAACAAGGAAGGCTTCAGCCAGGGCGAATCCGTCACCGCCTCCCACATCCTGCTCAAGGTCGATCCCGCCGACGACGAGGCCGCCAAGGCCGCCAAGAAAGAGCGCCTCGAAGGCCTGCGCAAGCAGCTGCTCGAAGGAGCCGATTTCGCCGAAATCGCCAAGGCCAATTCCGACTGCCCCAGCGCGAGCGCCGGGGGCGAGCTGGGATCCTTCGGCCGCGGCCAAATGGTGCCCGAATTCGAAGATGCCGCCTTCAGCCAGCCGGTGGGTTCGGTGGGCGAAGTGGTCGAGACCCAGTTCGGCCTCCACTTGATCAAGGTCACCGAGCGCGAAGAAGCCAAGACGCTGGATTTCGCCGAGGTGAAGCCGCGCATTGGCGACATCCTGTATTCCCAGAAGCAGCAGGATGCGGTCAAGGAATTCGTGGATGGCCTGCGCAAGCAGGCGACGGTCGAGCGCTTTGATGCCCCGCCCGCCGAGGAGACCATGCTCCAGCTGGATGTCGAGGACGAGGTGGCGGTGGAAGCGGCTCCGGCCGCCGAGGAAGCCCCGGTGCCGGTCGAAGCCGTCGCCGAAGAGGTGAAGGACGCGGTCGCCGAGGTTGCTGTCGAAGCGCCGGCCGCTTCGGAAGCGGTTGTCGAAGAAGCGCAGGAAGCGGTGGCCGAGATCGCCGTCGAAGCGCCGGCGGCCGCCGAAGCAGTTGTCGAAGAGGTGCAGGAAGCGGCGGTCGAATCCGCCGTGGCCGTTGAAGCGGCCACCGAGGAAGTCCAGGAAGCCGCCGAAGAAAGCGTCGAACAAGCGGTTGAGGCCGTGGAAGAGGCGCAGGAAGCGGTTGAAGAAGCCGTTCCGGCCGCCGGGGACAAGACGGAATAGGCTGTTCCGGCTTCAGCAAAGCCCGGCGAAAGCCGGGCTTTTTTGTTGGGGGGGGGCGGAGGCTTTTGTCGGCGCCCTTTTTACCGGGGTGCCATGAAGTAGTTGTGTTTCTTTTCGTAGCCGAGGGTGGAGGGGTCGCCATGGCCGGGATAGATGGTCAGGCCATCGGGCAGCGCGGCGAGCTTGCGCAGGGAGCGGGCCAGGGCGCGGGAATCGCCGCCCGGCAGATCGGTGCGTCCGGCGGTTCCGTGGAAAAGGGTGTCGCCGGTGAAGAGCGCGGAATCGTCCTCCAGCTTCCAGCAGATGCCGCCGGGGGTGTGGCCGGGGGTTTCGATGACGGACCAGCGGGCGCCGGCGAGTTCGAAGACGGCGCCTTCCGTGGCGGAAACCATGGGGGATTTGGGTTTGGCGGGGGCGTCGTAGAAGCCGGGCAGGTTGTTCCGGCCGGTGAAGCACCACGCGGCATCGAGGGGATGGATGTGGACGGGGGCGGGAAAGGCGGCAGAGAGATCGGCGAGGGCGGTGAGGTGGTCCAC
>DMJA01000169.1 GCA_003451935.1 Verrucomicrobiota bacterium
GTCGCGCATTTCGCCGACGAGGATCACGTCCGGATCCTGGCGCAGGGCGCGCCGCAGCGCCTCCTTGAACGTCGGCACGTCCTCGCCGATCTCCCGCTGCGTCACCACGGACTTCTTGTGCGTGTGGTAGTATTCAATCGGGTCCTCGACCGTGATGATGTGGCAGTCGCGCTCCTGGTTGATGATGTTCAGCATGCTCGCCAGCGTCGTCGTCTTGCCCGAGCCCGTCGGCCCCGTCACGAGGATCAGCCCGCGCGGCTTGAACAGCAGGTCCTTGATCATCGGGGGCAGGCCGACCTCCTCCAGCGTCATCAACCGCGTGGGGATCTGGCGCAGCACGATACCCACATGCCCCTTCTGGCGGAAGATGCTTACGCGGAAGCGCGCCACGTCCCGGAATCCGAATCCGAAATCCGCGCCCTGGACCTCCCCCATCGCCCGGAGATGGTTTTCCGGCGTGATGCTCCGCATCAGCCGGTCCGTGTCCTCCGGCCTCAGCGGATCCGCGTCCAGCGGCGCCAGCGAGCCGTGGATGCGCATCACCGGCGGAAGCCCCACCGCCAGATGCAGGTCGGAGGCCCCCTCCTGCACCGCCAGCTCCAGCAGATCGTCCATTTGGATTTCAGATGATTTCAGCGTGCTCATCAGCCATTGTCTCCCATGGTCACCCGCAGCACTTCCTCCAGGGTCGTGATGCCCGCCACCACCTTGCGCACGCCATCCTCGCGCAGCGTGCGCATGCCCAGTTCGCGCGCCTTGATGCGCAGCTCCGAAGACGACACCTGCTCGAAGATCAGGTTCCGCACCTGGTCGTCGATTTGGAAGATCTCGTAGATGCCCAGCCGTCCGCGGTAGCCCGTGAACGAGCAATCCGCGCAGCCCTTGCCGTGGAACAGCTGCGCCGTGGCCAGCTGCTTCGCCGCCGGCCCCAGCAGCCGCAGCTCGGCCTCCTGCGGCGTATAGGGCTCCTTGCACTTGTCGCAGATCTTGCGCACGAGCCGCTGGGCCATGATCGCCCGCGTCGAGGACGCCACCAGGAACGGCTTCACCCCGATGTCGATCAAGCGCGTCACCGCGCTGGGCGCGTCGTTCGTGTGCAGCGTGCTGAACACCAGATGGCCCGTCAGGGACGCGTTCACCGCGATTTCCGCCGTCTCCAGGTCGCGGATTTCACCGATCATGATGATGTTGGGCGCCTGGCGCAGGATGGCGCGCAGCGCGGCCGAGAACGTCATGCCGATGTCCGTCCGCACCTGCACCTGGTTGATGCCGCTCATCTGGTATTCCACCGGGTCTTCCACGGTGATGATCTTGCGGTCCGGCTTGTTGATCGTGTTCAGGCACGCGTAGAGCGTCGTCGTCTTGCCCGAACCCGTCGGCCCCGTCACCAGCAGGATGCCGTCCGACAGGGTGATCAGGCGTTCGAAAATCTGCTGGTCGTCCGAGAAGAACCCCAGCTGGGGAAGGCCGAGCGCGATGCCGGCCTTGTCCAGGATGCGCATCACGATGCTCTCGCCGTGGCTCGAGGGAATGGACGACACGCGCAGGTCGAGGTCGCGCCCCATCACGTTGATCTGGATGCGGCCGTCCTGCGGCACGCGCTTTTCGGCGATGCTCATGTTCGCCATGATCTTCACGCGGCTGATGATCGCCGACTGCAGGCGCTTCGGGGGGCTGTCCACCTCGTGCAGCACGCCGTCGATGCGGTAGCGCACGCGGAACTTCTTGGGCATCGGCTCCAGATGGATGTCCGACGCCCGGTTGCGGAACGCCTCCATGATGATCAGGCTGACCAGCTTGATGATCGGCGCGTCCGACTCCGTGACGTTCTCGTCCCCCACCAGCTGCTTCTGCACGTCGTCCGGCAGCGCCAGCGTGCCTTCGGTGATTTCCTGCAGCATGCCCTCCACGGCGCCCGTCGCCCGGCCGTAGTAGTTGGCAATGGCCTTTTCGATCTCCTCGGGCGGCGCCACCACGCCTTCCACGTTGCACTTCAGCACATAGCGCAGGCCGTCGAGCGTGTCCACGTCCAGCGGGTCGCCGATCGCCACCGTCAGCACGTTTTCGTGCTTGAACACCGGCACCACCTTGTAGCGCTGCGCCACGTCGCCGGGCACCATGTCCAGCACCTCGCGCTCGATGTCCAGCCCCGTCAGCGAAATCATCTCCATGCCGAACTGCCCCGCCAGCGCCTTCAGCATGTCCCGCTTCGCGACCACCCCTTCGCGGGCCAGGATCTCCATGACCGCCTCGTCCTCCTTGGTGGCGATCTCCCGCGCGGCGAGAGCCTGCTCCCGCGATACCAGCCCCACGTTCTCCAGAATCTCCAGGATATAATCGTCGTTCGAAGTCAAGGGACCACTCCTTCGCCAAAAAACCACGTCCGCAGGCGGATCCTGCGGCCATGACGCACGTCCAGCATGTTATGGGCGAAAATACCCCTTCACGTTCCCCCGACGCAAGCCCGGATTTCGGCCCGGGAGCCGCGGAATCCGCGGCCCCGGCCGGATCCGCCTTCCGCGCCTATCCCTTTTTCAGGATTTCCTTCACCGCGCGCCGGTTCAGGGCGCGCAGCCCCTTCAATTTGGCCCGCGTCTCCTTCCGGCGCAGCGGGATCTTGCCCGGAGTGGATTCCCAGTTGACCACGGCCTGCGACGACACGCCCGCCAGCCGCCCGAACTGGACCTGCGTCAAGCCCAGGCGTTTGCGCAGCGCGCGGACGCCCTTGCCCGAAATCCAGAAGCGCAGGCCTTCCGCCGCCTCCGCGCCGGACTTGGGCAAAGCCAGATCGACGGCCGGGGCGGCCTTGCGCAATCCCTTCACCTCTTTTTGCAGGGCAACGACCTGGCGCCGCAAATCGGCGATCAAGCCCCGCTGCGCCGCGTTGACCCGCTTCACCGGGGAAAGCTCCCGGTGGACTTCCCTGCGCGCCAATTTGGAAATTTCAGCTTTCAACTCTTTCATCACCGTGGACATGTGCTGTTCTCCCTTGATGTTTTAGAATGGAAGGAAATCAATTTACGGCCCCCGACGCAAGTGGAAAGTAAAATAACGGGCAAGTCCGGAAAAACATCAAATCGGCCGGTTCCCATCCTCATCCCATCCTTACTGTTATTCCGGGAATCCACTGTCCCCGGCCCGAGCCATCGCCGCTCACCAGTTCAGCAAGCAATTGGTCCGATAGGTCCCGCTGGAGATCGACAGGATCCGGGGCTGGATCGAGGGCACCTCAAACTGCAGCCGCTTTCCTTCGGCGCGGGCGGGAATCTCGATGGTCCGGGTCATCAGCGCAATCATCTTGCCGTCCTGGGGCGTCGCCACGATGGATAGCGCCTGGTCGGTGAGGTTCCGGACCGCAAAGGAAATCCGGAACTGGTTGTCCGGAAGCGCCTCGTTCAGGATTTCAAAAACACTGAAGGTGGCGGGCCCCTGGCTTTCGGGCGCCGCCAGCATCTGATCCAACGCCTTTTGCGCGGCAACTTCCCGCCGGTATCGCCAGCCGGCGATGGGATCGTATCCATGTTTTTGACGCAACTCCTCCGGCAGCGCGGGGAACCCCAGCTTGGTCACGCCCCCGTCATGGCGGAAGGTCAAGCCATCCGGCTCGGTGCGCAGGAACTCGACATTGCGAAACACCTGCCCATAGGCGGCAACAAGGTCGTTGGCGTCCGGCGCCGGGTCCGGCGCCACCGGCGTCCCGGTCCGGTACTTCTCATGCAAGGCGGGCGGGATCGCCGTGAAACCCACCCGGGCCATGCCGGTATCGTGGGCGATGAGGATGGAGTCTTCATCGACCTGCTTCAGCACCACGTTTCGATAGACCTGGCCGGACAGCGTCTGGAGGTCGTTGGGGCCGGCGGGCTCCTCTTTCTCTCCGCTCAGGCGCGTCGCTGGAATCGGCAGCAGCGACAGCGCCTTGTAGTGCCCGCGCAGCTCGTGCGAGATTTCCGCATAGGGAACCTGGTTGGTTCCCCCGTCGTGCCGGATGAAATACCCTTGCCCATCGTACCGCTGAACGACGATGTTGCTGTAGGTCTGTCCCGCCAGCGTCGTCATGTCCTCGGCCCGGACCGTCCACGACAAGCCGAGCCCCGCGCAAAGGATTGCATACCGGATTTTCATGATATCCCTTTCAAAGGAACCCATCCTACCCTCCCCAAAATAGCCAAAGGAAGTCAAAACCAATGGGCTTTCCAATTTGCCCATTTCCATGATCTTATGGCCCGGGGGAGGAAAGCTCGGCGCTGGTGGCCTTGAGGCGGGCGGCCATCTCTTTCAGGATTGTAAGGACGATCCCCGGGTTTTCGCGGAGAATCGTGTCGAAGTTGTCGCGGGTGATGGCCACGATCCGCGCGCCGCCCGGTCCGGCAGCCGCCGCGGCCGTGCGCTCGGTCTGCAGCAACATCGACATCTCGCCGAAGAAATCGCCGACTTCCATCGTTTTGAGTATGCGCCCACCCTTGGCCAGCACGATGGCGCCTTCGAGGATGAAATACATCTCGTCGCCCGCCTCCCCCTCTTTGAAGAGGACGGCGCTGGGCTCCAGCCCACGGGTGAACTGCTCCATCAGGACCACCGAGGCCGACGCGCGCTGGCCGGGCCGGGCCGGGGCGAACAGGCCGCGCAACAGCAGCGCCTCCTTGCGGCGCAGGGCGGCCATGACCTCCGCGCCGAGCAGCACGACCGCAAACGTGTAGTAGACCCAGATCAGCAGCAGGAAAATCGCCTTGAGCGAACCAAACGCATAGCCGTAGTCGGGATTCACCGCCAGGAACCAGCCGAACAGCGGACGGATGACCAGTAGCAAGCCCGCCGCGACCAGCGCGCCGGTCCATACATGCGGACGGCGCAAGCGGACGGGAGCAAAAGCCAGATAGAAGAACGCGAGGACCGCGAAGGTGATCAGGAACGGAGCGGCCACGCCCATTGCCGCCACCAGCCAATGGGGCATCGGCAAGGGCGTTTGCACCGGCCGGACCACCCGGAACATCTTCCACCCCGCCAGGCCGACAAACGTCATGAGGATCCCCAGCACCGCCGCCACGTTCAGCGCCTTGGCTTTGAGAAAATTCATCCGGACCTCCGCGCGGAACACGCGGACCATCGCGGTCCGGATGGCGGCGGCGAAGGGCGTCATCGACCAGACCAGCGCGACGATGCCCGCCGCGCCCCATGCCTTCGACTGTGAAAGCGACATCAGGTCCTTCAAAATGTCCTGATTGAACGCAGGGAACAACTCGCCGGTCAGACCCGCCATGGCCTGCAGCACGGCGTCGGACGAGCGCAGCACCAGGCTGAACAGGAAGAACAGCAACAGCAGCAACGGCATCAGCGAGAGGAAGCCGTAGAAGGCCAGCGTCGCCGCCGTCTCGAGATTCTTGTTGGCCATGTAGGCCTTGAACGCCTGGGATGCGACGAATCCGGCACTCAGCGCCCGCCGGCGGGCGCCCTGCGCATGCGGATGGCGCGGGTCGGTCATGCCCCCAGCGCTTCGGCGACGAGCTGGCCGGCCCGCTTGCCCGGGCCCGGGCCTTCCAGCGCCTTGGCCATTTCGTCCAAGCCGTCCAACTGCGCCTGCCGGGCCGGCGTATCGGCTATCAGCGGCTCAAGGGCATCCGCCATCGCAACGGGCCGGGCAGCGCCTTGGATGAATTCGGGGCAGAGAGAACGGTTGGCGATCAGGTTGACCATGCCCAGCCACTTTACGCGGATGACGAGCCGGCCAAACCAATAGGTCAGCGCCATCGTTCGATAGACCACGATCATCGGGCATTTCAACAGCGCGGTCTCCACAGTGGCCGTGCCGGAACAGACCATCGCCGCCCGGGCCTGCCGCGCCACTTCGCGCATCCGCCCGGTCACCACGCCCAAGGTGGCCCGCTCTTCTGCCGGACGCAAGGCCACCTGCGCCTGGATCAAGGCCTCGATTTCCTCGCTGGCGGCGGGGATCAGGAACGAGGTCTCCGGATCGCGACGGCGCAGTTCGCGGGCCGCATCCAGCATTACGGGCAGGATGCGCTGGATTTCCTGCCGGCGGCTTCCAGGCAGGATTGCCACGCGCATTGCGCCGGGTGGCCACGGCAATTCCGGCGTCGGCGCCGCCAGCGTGCGCAGGACGGATTCGACAAGGGGGTGTCCCACGAAAACCGTTTTCAGCCCCGTCCCCCGGAATACGTCCACCTCGAACGGGAAGATCACCATCAGCAGGTCGAGGATCTTCGCCATTTTCGGGATGCGGCTCTTGTGCCAGGCCCAGACCTGAGGGCTGACGTAATAGAGCACGGGGATGCCCATCGCATGGGCCTTCGCGGCGAGGCGCAGGTTGAAGCCCGGATAATCCACCAGCAAGAGTGCATCGGGGCGCTCCTGCGACAGCAACGCAGTCATTTGATTGAAAACGCGGCGAAAGAAGGAATAGCGCAGCAACACCTCGAAGAATCCCACCACGGCCATCTCGCGCGCATCCACCACCGTGCGCACTCCCTCGCGCCGCAAGGCATCGCCGCCGATGCCGAAAAGTTCCACGTCGGCGCGCGCGGCGCGCAGATCGCGCACCAGCCGCGCCGCGTGCTGGTCGCCGGAGACCTCGCCGGCCACGATCATCAGTCGCTTCATCAAGTCTGGCCCTTGCGGATGCTCTGGCAGATGGCGACGGCCAACTGGAGGGCCTCGGCGGCGTGCTCGCCGCTCACCACCGGCTCGGAGCGGTTCCGCACGCAGTCCACAAATGCCCGCAGCTCCAGCGCCAGCGGCTCGCCCTTGTGGATGGGAATGTCTTCCTTGGCGATGCCCAGCAGCTTCTTGCGCAGGATCTTGCCGGTCTGCTCCTGGTAGTCGAGCGAGACGTAGGAATCCGGCAGGAACATACGGATCTTCCGCTGCTTCTCCATGCTGATGCGGCTGGCCGTCACATTCGCGATGCATCCGTTCTCGAAGCGCAGCCGCACGTTCGCGATGTCCTCGGTCTTGCTCAGGATGGGCACGCCTACCGCGCGGATATCCACCACCTTTGATTGCACCAGGTGCAATATGATCTCCAAATCGTGGATCATCAGGTCCAGGATCACGCTGACTTCGGTGCCGCGCGGCAGCAGGCCAAAACGGGGCGGCGGATAGGGCGCGATGCGCAGCGCCTCGACATAGAGCGGCTTTTGCTGGGCGGGGTTCACCACCGTCAGCACCGGATTGAACCGCTCGACGTGCCCCACCTGCAGGATCGCGCCATGCTTCTGGGCCAACTCCACCAGCTCCTCGGCCTCCTCGGTGCTGGCGGCAATGGGTTTTTCGACCAAGACGTGCTTGCCCTTTTCAATGACCTTCCCGGCAACGGCGCGGTGCTTGTCCGTCGGCACCACGATGCTCAAGGCCTCGGCGGCGGCCGCCAATTCGTCGATGGTCTTGAAGACGGCGGTGGAATAGCGCTCGGCGATTTCCTGCGCGCGCTTCTTGTCGGCGTCATAGACGCCGACCAGTTCCACATCGGGCATCTCGGAATAGATGCGCGCATGCCATTGGCCCAGGCTCCCCACCCCCACCACGCCCATCTGGATCTTCTTCCGTTCTTCGGCCATCGGTCTCTCCTGTTGCGGGCAACCCGTCAGGGGCCCTCCGCCGCCGCGGAATCGAACGCCACGAACGCGAGGCCAAGGCGGTCGGCCTCGGCCACCAATTTCTCCCGCTCCAGCAGGATCGTCCGCTTGGCCTCCACGGCCAGGCAGGACACTTTCGCCTTCTTCAACATCTTGAAGGTCCGGGTGCCGATGATCGGGATGTCGAAGCGCATGTCGTGTCCGCGCTTGGCCACCTTGACCACCACCGCGCCCGCCCCGCCCAGCCGTCCTGCGCGCAAAATCGTCTCGTCGGTGCCTTCGAATCCTTCCACGGCCAGGACCGTGCCGTCTTTCACAACCACCGTCTGGCCGACCTCCAGCCCGCTGGTCACCTTCGCCACATGCGCGCCGAGCCGGATGTCCGCCCGCTCGCCTTCCGTGGGCTCGCGGCGGCCCAAGGTCCCCGCGGCGGGCATCTCGGTCTCCATGAAGCAATAGGCCGGCAGCAAGTCCGCGCCAATGGCCTTCAGTTCGTCCGCGATGGCGCCGAAAATCGTGTGCGCGTTTCTCTTCTTGAGGGTCTTCAGAATGGCCAGGGCCTTGCCGTCCAGCCGCAGGCTGAACAAGCGCGTGGGCTTGATCTGGCCCGCCATCACGATCTGGGAAATGCCCTTGGCCTTCACGGCGTCCAGCAGCGCGCCCAGACTTCCCAGATGCAGCCAAACCACCTCGTCGGCATGCTTTTCGATGGCCCATTCGGTCTCGCGCTTGAACGCGAAGGCGACCACGCGCTTCACGCCCTGGGCGTGCGCCGAACGCGCCAACTGCCACGGATAGGTTCCGCGGCCGGCAATCACACCAAGAGTCTCGGGCATCTCCATGGGGGCCATTTCGCTCATGTTCCGCATCATAGCGCGGCCTTGCGCCGCGTCCAGCCTCTCTTTGCCCAGATGCACCCCGCCGCGAACGCCAGCCCCGCCCCTAGTTCGATCGCCAGCGGGCGCGCGTTGTTGCCGCTCCACAATTCCGACAGCGTGGCCTTGTCCCAGGCCGGCAGCAGCGCAACCGGCGCCTGCACCCGGACATCCGACAGCGGCGCCCAGAGCGGGATCCCGTAGGGAGCCGAACCGTCCGCCGTCACGAGATCGATCGCCAAATGGCTGGTGGCCAGGAGGAGGATATACCCCAGCGCACGCCCCACGAACTGCGTCGGACGCCAGGCCCGGCCGGCAAGCCAGAGGCCCGCCGCCATCGCCCCCGCCCAGGCGAGGCTGTGCGTGGCCTGCTGATGCACGGCGTTCAGGGCTCCGCGCCAGAGGCCCGGCAGATAATCCGCGTCCGGCAGGCACGCCAGACCCGCCGCGGCGGCCAGCAGCCCCAGATTCTTCCGCGCCCACGAAAAAAGCGGGAGACTTCCGTCTCCCGCCATCGCATACGCCAAGCCCGCGCCGGCCAATCCATGGAACACCGGAGAGGCCATGCGGAATCCCGCGGAACTACTTGCCCAGGGCGCGGCGCACCGCGAAGGAAAGGTCCTGGCCCCGCAGATCGCGGGCAATCACCATGCCGTTTCCATCCAGCAGATAACTCGTCGTCTCGCCAAAGATGCCCAGCGGACGGGTCAGGTCCGGCGCCCCGGCCACGACGGACCACGGCAGGCCGTGCGCTTCCAACCCCGTGGCGTTCGGCTCCAGGCAGATGCTCACCACTTCGAACCCCGACGGATGGTAGCGGGTCCAGAGGTCCACCACCTGCGGCAGGTTCTCTTCCCAGATCTTCCAGCCGCGCGCGAAGAAATCCACCAACACGACCTTGCCGCGCAAATCCGACAGCGAAAAGGTGCGGCCGGCGATGTCCGTCAGCGCCGCGTCCGGGAACGAAATGCCCGGGGCGCTCTTCGCGCGGACCAAGGCTTTCTCCATGATCGTCAGCGGCAGCGAGTCGCCGCCCGTCGCGTTGGGGCGCGCCATCACCAGCGGATCGCCGGGTTTTGTTCCGCCGGACCACGCGTAGGGCTTTGGATCGTAGTACTTGCTGGCCTTATAGGCGGCAATCACCTCCGCCACCGCGGCGGCGTTGCCGGCTTCGGCCTGCACCTCCGCCTCCTTGACGAAGAGCTTCGAGGCATCGACGCCCTCCATCTTCGCCACCTTCTTGCGGGCGGCGGCCAGTTCCTGCACGGCCTCGGCATGGCGCCGGCGCATGTCGCTCAAGACCATCGCCTTGATCACGACGGCCTTCACATAGGCGTTGCCGTCATAGTGCCGCAAGGCGTCGGAAACCAGGCCCTGCACCTCCTGGTCGATCTGCGCCCATTCCTTGTCGGAATAATAGCCGTGGCCCATGCTCTGCAACTTGCTCAGCACCGCGTTGTACTTCGCGTCGAACGCGGCCGCATCCTGCCCGGAAGCGCCGGTCCCCGCCGCCAGCACCGCCACCAACACCATGCTCCAGAGAATTTTCTTCATCTTCTGCTCCTTCAAATATGAGCCCACATTGTGCCCGGCTTTCGACAAAAAACAATTCTTTTCGGCTACTTCATCATTTCGCGAAAGCGCGCAAATGCGGGAAGGGCATCGTGCGGCCCGGGTGCAGCCTCGGGATGATATTGGAGAGAGAACGCCGGGAACTGCTTCGCCGCGAGCCCCTCCACCGTCCGGTCGTTCAGGCTGACGTGCGTGATCTCCGCCGCCGCCGGATCGAGGCTGGCCGCGTCCACCATGTAGTTGTGGTTTTGCGAGGTTATCTCCACCGCGCCCGTCCGCAGGTCCTTCACCGGATGGTTGCAGCCGTGGTGCCCGAACTTGAGCCGGCAGGTCTTGCCGCCCAGCGCCAGCCCCAGCAACTGATGCCCAAGGCAGATGCCCATGATCGGCACCTTCCCCAGCAAATGGCGGATCGTCTCAATGGCGTATCGTAGCGCCGCCGGATCGGCCGGTCCGTTTGAAAGCATCACGCCCGCGGGTTTCAGTGCCAAAACTTCTTCGGCCGTGCTTTTCGCGTTGAGCACGCGCACCCGGAATCCCTGCCCCGCCAGCAGGCGCAGGGTGTTGCGCTTGACGCCATAATCCAGCACCGCCACCATCGGCGACTCGGAACCGGTCTCCGATAGCCAGTCATAGGGCTCTGGAGTGGACACCTTCGAGGCATAATCTTGCCCGTCGAGTCCTTCCCACGCGCGGGCCTTCTCCACCGCTTCCTCGGGCGAGACGGAACCCGTCGCGCACAGGAACGCCTTCTGTGTTCCACCTTCGCGCAGTTTCAGAGTCAGCGCCCGCGTGTCGATCCCCGCCAACGCGGGCACGTTCCAGCGGGCCAGCGCCGCCCCCAGCGTCTCTTCCGACCGCCAGTTCGACGCCGGATTCATTTCGCGGATCAGCAGGCCCGAAGCGTGGATCGCTCCGGACTCGTAGTCCTCGCGGTTGAAGCCCGTGTTGCCGATCTCCGGCATCGTCAGCGTGACGAGCTGGCCGGCGTAGGATGGATCCGTCAGGATTTCCTCGGTGCCGGTCATGCCCGTGTTGAACACCACCTCGCCGAGGCGGTCCGCCGCCGCCCCGCACGACCAACCCCGGATCACCGTGCCATCCGCCAGCGCCAAAAACGCCTTCTTTTCGCGCCGGGCGGCCCAGTTCTTCGCAAGGCCGTTCAAGACTTCGCCCCTTTCCGGGCCGAGGCCCGGTTGTATTCCTGTAGCGACAGCACCTCGAACTGCTCGTGCTTGCGCAGCGTCTTCAGCCCGTCCAGCGCCGCGCGCAGGCCGCGGATCGTCGTCGTCATCGGCACGCCCCTCCGCACCGCCTCCGTGCGCATCTTGACCTCGTCGAGCTGCGGCTGGCAACCCGAGGGCACGTTCACGATCCAATCCACCGAACCGTCGAGCACCAGGTCCAGCACGTGCGGCCGGCCCTCTGAGATCGCAAACGCCGCGCGGGCGGGCACGCCCGAATCGCGCAGCAACGTAGCGGTGCCGCAGGTCGCCCAGATGCCGTAGCCCATCTCCAGCAGCTCCTTCGCGCACTTCACCATCTCGACGCGGTCGGAGGGGCGTTCGCCCGACACGCTGATAAACACGCCGCCCGAAAGCGGCAGCGGATTTCCCGCGGCCTGCTGGCTCTTCACGAAGGCCATGCCGGGATCGGGATCCATCCCCATCACCTCGCCGGTCGATTTCATCTCGGGCGTCAGGCGCACGTCGCAGCCCGGGAACCGCGCGAACGGCAGCACGGCCTCTTTCACGGCCACGTGCCGGATCGAAACTTCCTGGGTGAAGCCCAGCGTCTGCAGCGATTCCCCCGCCATCACCCGCGCGGCCAGGCCCGCCAGCGGCACGCCCGTCGCCTTGCCGACGAACGGCACCGTCCGCGACGCGCGCGGATTCACCTCGAGGATGTAGACCTCCCCCTCCTGCACCGCGTATTGCACATTCATCAGGCCGCGCACGTTCAGGCCGCGCGCCAATGCCCGCGTATGCTCCCGGATGCGCTCGACAATGGCCGGCGGCAGCCCCTGCGGCGGAATCACGCACGCGCTGTCGCCGCTGTGAATGCCCGCTTTCTCGATGTGCTCCATCACGCCGCCGATCACTTCGATCTCGCCGTCGGCGATGCAATCCACGTCCACCTCGACGGCATCTTCCAGGAACTTGTCGATCAGCACCGGACGCCCCTCCGACACCGCGAAAGCCTCGGCGCAGTACTTCTCAAAGAACGGCTCCGTATAGACGATTGCCATCGCCCGCCCGCCCAGCACGAACGACGGCCGCACCAACACCGGGAACCCCACGCGCTTCGCGATTGCCAAGGCGCCAATCAAATCCGTGGCCGTTCCGTTCGCCGGCTGCTTCACGCCGACCTGGTCGGCGAGCCGCTTGAAGAATTCCCGATCCTCGGCCTTCTCGATGTCCTCCGGGCTCGTGCCGATGATGTTCACGCCCGCCGCCTTCAGCGCCAGCGCCAAGTTCAGCGT
>DMJA01000171.1 GCA_003451935.1 Verrucomicrobiota bacterium
AACGGCGAGTGGACGCTGCTGGCCGAGGGGATCACCCCGTCTCCGGCGCAGCCGCGCCGACCGAAGAGCAAGGCGCGCGCGGCGTTCGTGCCCGCAAACGACCGCTATGCGAGCGTGGAGCCATGGCCGGCGGCGGTCGCGGCCTCTCAGGGCGACCACGACATGCAGGGCTATCGCTTTGTGTCGGTGCGCGTGAATCCGCTGGCCTACGTGGGCGCGGAGAAAAAACTGTATCTGCGCGAGAAGGTGACCGTGACGGTTTCCTACGACGAGGCCATCGCGGTGCGGGCAATTTCGTCCAAGCAGGCGGCCGCGTTCGGACCGCTGGTGGACAGTTTGGTGGTGAATCCCGAGGCAGCGACGGAGTATGCCCCGAAGGGGAGGACCTCCGCGCCACGGGCGGGAGAGGTGGATTATTTGATCATCACGTCGGCGGGATTGAGCAACGCGTTCCAGCGGATCGCGGACTACCGGGCGTCGGCATCTGGCGGTGGCTATACGACGCGGGTGCTGACGACCAATTATATCGGGACCGCCTTCTCGGGCGTGGACATCCAGGCGAAGATCCGGGCGTGCATCAGCAACGCGGTGGCGACATGGGGGACGGAGATGGTCCTGCTGGGCGGGGATGACACGGTGGTGCTGGACCGCAACTGCTACGCCTACGTGCCGGACGATTACGAACCCTCCTATGAATATGAAATGCCCACGGACCTGTATTATTCAGGTCTTTCCGGGAGCTGGAATTCCGATGGGGATGCGAACTTCGGCGAGACAAACGACGCAGTGGACCTGGCGTGGGACGTGGTGGTGGCGCGCCTGCCGATGCGCACGGCGGCGCAGGTGACGAACTATTTGAACAAGGTGATGGCCTACGAGTCGGGCTCGCCGGTGACGAACAAGATCATCCTGGGCGGGCCCTCCGCGTGGGACACCTACACGGGAACGGACCGGCCGAGCGATGATGTGACGATCGATGGTCACGCGGGGTTTCTCTCGACGAGCCCGGCCCACACGTCCGTGAGCGACTCGGAAGCATGGTTGCGGCGGCTCTACCGCGACGGGATCTATTCCAACTGGCCGGCGACCGTGGGCATCATCTGCGACACGATCACCTCGTGGGACGGTTCAACGTGCGGCGACTATTTGGAAAGCTCGGCCAATACGATTTCGGCGTTCAATAAAAACTGGACGCACCTGATGTTCTCGGGGCATGGCGAACCCCAGGCGTGGGGGTTGGAGTCGGGGGAATTCAACCAGTCGAATGCATCGGGCATGACCGGGCTGGTGGCGTTCGTCTATACGGATGCGTGCATGACCGGGCATTTCGACAAGAATAGCAACACGATCGATGGCTACCCCTACACGACGGAACCCTGTTTGGCGGAAGGTTTCCTGCGCAATACTCGGACGCTGGGCGGGGCGCTGGCGCACATGGGATGCTCGCGCTACGGCTGGGGCGATCCGGACGCCGCGCCGGCCGACAACACGGCCAACGGCGGGCCTTCGACGGTCTATGCCTATAAGTTCTATCAGCGGATGTACGAAACGACGAACCGCACCCTGGGCGTGGCGTTCGCCATGCACAAGGCCGATATGATCAGTCTGTCCGGCACCGACGACTGCGAGCGGTGGATCCAGTTCGGCATGAACCTGCTGGGCGACCCCGCGCTGAAGATGCCGTCGGCGATTCCGCTTCCTTCCGCCCCTGCGTTTACAAGCGGAACGGGGCCGTACGCCGCGACGACCGGCGTGGAGAAGGCGTTCACCGTGACGGCGAGCGGCAATCCGGCGCCGGTGCTGGCGCTGCAAGGAACGACGGCTTCTTCCGGCTATGGGTTTGTTCCGGCGACCGGAGTGTTGACCTATGCCCCGCCGGTGGCGGACGCCGGAACAACGAAGACCTTCACCTTCACGGCGACGAACACCTTGGGCGCCGCGACGCAGACGGTGAGCGTGAGCGTGACCTTGGCGCCGCCGCCGGCCCCGGCCGCCATCTGGGCCAGCGCGACCAATGCCGCGGACTTCACGGCCGCGTGGAGCTCGGTTTCCGGTGCCACGGGCTATCGCCTCGACGTGGGCACGAACGACACCTTCACCGGCGGAGGTGGGGCCAGTGTTCAGTCTGTATTGGCCAGCAATGCGGCGACTTCGCCGAGCACGCTGACGGACGGTTGGTCCGGATACGCTTTGGGCGGCACCACCTACATTCAGATGACGAACGCGGGAGCCGTGATTACGTCGGCAGTTTTTTCCACGGTAGGTTTCACAAATCTGACTGTGGACTTTCGCGCGCGCACGTATGGAGGCACAGCGAAGTCAAACATCACAGTTTCGATCTCGGGCGATAACGGGGAAAATTGGACAGTCATAGGCATCATGTATCCCCCAAGCGGGAGCACCATGGCGACGGTGCCGACGCTGACGAACACGGCGAATTTGGGCTACAGCCAGACGCGGATTCGCTGGCAAGCGCTGGATGCTAGCGGTGGGGTCGGCGTAGGCGTTTCCAATCTCGTCGTCAAAGGCTGGAGCGGAGGTGGTTCGCCCAGCTACGTGCAGGGCTATTCAAACCGGACGGTGGCGGGGACGAGCCAGGGCGTGACGGGGCTGGTGGCGGAAACGATCTACTATTTCCGTGCGCGCGCCGTGAATGGCACGGGGGCCGGCCCCGATTCCCCGGTGGCCAGCGTGGAGACGCTGGCGGCCGGCGCCTCGCCTTCTCCACAGCCGATTTCCATCGTGTCCATGCCGACGAACGGCACGCCGATCTCGATCCAAATCAACACGGTGTCGGGAATCACCTATGCGCTGCAATACACGCTGGATTTGATCGCGACCAACTGGGTCACCGTGGAGCCGCCTCAATTGAGCGTGGGGGATCCCCTCCTCCTGCAAGACGCCGACGCCACCGCGACCCAGAAGTTCTACCGCGTGGCGAAGCCCGACTAGGCGACGAACCGTCCAACCCAAGGTCGGGCAAAATGCCCGGCCTTTTCTTTGTTTCTGGAATCCCGGCGCGGGGGCCGCCCTTGGCTCGACAAGGGTCCGGAGAAGGCGCAGACTGCCTCCATGAGCTTGAGCTGGGCCGTGCTGGACATGCTGTTTTCGAGAACCTGCGAAGGATGCGGCGCGGCCATGGGCGAGGAATCGGGTTCATTGTGCTGGGATTGCCGTGCGGAAGTGAAGCCGGTGCAGGTGCCGTTCTGCGAGCGGTGCGGGGATCCCGTTGCGGGTGCGGTGGTGGGGCCGTTTGAATGCGCCTGGTGCCACAAGACGGAGCCGGCCTTTGACTGGGCCCGGTCGGCCGTCCGCTACGAGGGGGCCGCGAAGACCTGCCTGCGCCGCTTCAAATACAACGCCGGGATGTGGATGCTCGACGATTTGACCGATTGGCTGGTGGCGCTGTGGCGAACCTGCCCGGAGTCGGTCCACACGGCGGATTTCCTGGCCTGCGTTCCGCTGCATCCGGCGCGCGAACGGGAACGGGGCTACAACCAGGCCGCCCTCCTGGGAGATCGACTGGCCATCCACGTTGGCATTCCATTCCAGCGCAGGCTGTTATGGCGGAGGAAGGCCACGGAAACCCAAACGCATTTGACAGCCGCCCAGCGGGCCCATAATGTGAAGGGCGTTTTCTCGGTGCCGTGGCCGAATCGGGTGCGCGGAGCGAGAATCGTGCTGGTGGATGACGTGATGACCACCGGGGCGACGGTAAACGAATGCGCGCGGGCGCTCAAGGCCGCCGGCGCCTCTTCGGTGATGGTGTTGACGGTGGCGCGCGGCTGATTCCAGAGTGCGGCGCGCCGGAACAGAAATGGATTTTGGAACATGACGCTTTTTGGAAAGAAAAAACCGGTGCTGAAAAAGGCCCGCAAGCGGGACATGCCCGACGGGCTGTGGCTCAAGTGCCCCGGCTGCAACGAGATGATTTTTGGCGAAGAGCAGGAGAAGGCCCTGCGCGTCTGCCCCCTGTGTGGCCACCATTTTTCCATGGGCCGGGCCGAGCGCCTGGCCATGCTGGCCGATCCCGGCTCCTTCGTGGAGTGGGACAAGGACATCTATAGCATCGACTTCCTGGGGTTTGTCGGAACGGCGTCCTACCAGGAGAAGCTCGAGTCGAACCGCCGCAAGACCGGCCAGATCGACGCGGTGACCTGCGGCCGCGCGCGGCTGGAGGGGCGGGCCATCGCGCTGGGCGTGATGGATTTTGAATTCCTTGGCGCGAGCATGGGCTCCGTGGTCGGTGAGAAGATCACCCGCCTGATCGAGCGGGGCACGGCGGAGAAGCTGCCGGTCATCATCGTCTGTGCTTCGGGCGGCGCCCGCATGTACGAGGGCATGATGAGCCTGATGCAGATGGCCAAGACCAGCGGAGCGCTGGCCCGCCACGCCGAGGCCGGCCTGCCCTACATTCCCGTGCTGACGCATCCCACCACGGCCGGCGTCATGGCCAGCTTCGCCACGCTGGGCGACGTAATCCTTGCCGAGCCCGGTGCGCTGATCGGCTTCGCCGGCGCGCGCGTCATCAAGGAAACCATCCAGCAAGACCTGCCGCCGGGCTTCCAGCGGCCCGACTTCCTGCTCAAGCACGGACTGCTCGACCAGATCGTGCCTCGCGGGGAGCTCAAGGCCACCTTGGCCCGCCTGCTGGATGGCTTCTGCGGGCCGCTGAAGCCCTCTGAACCGCCCGCGATTCCCGCCTGACCGCGGGGGCCTTTTCCTCTTCTTGCCTGACGGATTTTCCATGAGTAAAGCCGCCTCCATTTTGGACGCAAAACTGACCTACCTGTACAGCCGGACCGGCGCGAGCACGGTCAAGCTTGGGCTGGAGACCACTCTTTCCCTGATGCGCGCAATGGCGGTCGATCCCCTGAAGCTGCCCTGCGTGCACGTCGCCGGAACCAACGGCAAGGGGTCGGTCTCGGCGATGCTGGAATCTGTCCTGCGCGAAGCGGGGCTCCGCACCGCGCTCTACACGAGCCCGCACTTGATCCGCTTCAACGAGCGAATCCGCGTGGGGGGCGAGCCCATTCCCGACAAGGAGCTCATCCGGCTGCTGAACGACGTCGAACGCGCCGACCAGATTCAGTCCGCCGAACCCGGCGGCCGGATCGGCACCTTCTTCGAACTGACCACCGCCGTGGCCTTCAAGTGGTTCCTGGAGCGGCAGGTGCAGATGGCCGTGCTGGAAACCGGCATGGGCGGCCGGCTCGACAGCACCAATGTCGCCTTGCCCTTTCTATCGGTCCTCACCGAGATCGGCATGGAACATTCTTCTTTCCTCGGCGGCACGCTGGAGAAAATCGCGGCCGAGAAGGCGGGCATCATCAAGCCGGGCCGCCCGGTCGTGACGGGCAGGCAGCGGCCCGCCGCGATGAAAGCCATCGAGGAAAAGGCGCGGGCCGCGGGTTCGCCGATCCTGCGCGCGGACGAGCGGGTGTCCGTCAAGCGCCTCTCGCAGGATCTGGATGGGCAGGTGCTATCGATCGAGACCGCCGATGGCGCTTGGGCGCCGTTCAAGATGCCTTTGCTGGGCGACTTCCAGCTCGGAAACTGCGCGCTGGCCGTGACGGCCCTCGAATGGATGCGCGACGAACTCAAGCTCCCGCTGTCGCAGGATGCCATCCGCGCCGGCTTGGAGAAGACGCGCTGGCCCGGCCGCTGCCAGGTGGCGTCGCGCGATCCGATCTTCCTGGTGGATGTGGCGCACAATCCCGACGCGGCGCAGGCGCTGGCCGCTTTCTTGAAGAAGTTCCGCGGCGACAAGCCCGTGGCGCTGATCTGCGGCATGCTGTCGGACAAGGACGCGGAGGGATTCTTCCGCCTGCTGAAGCCCGTGGTGGATGCCTGCGTGCTGGTGCCGCTCGACAGCGAGCGCAACATGCCGATGGATTGCCTGCTGGCGGCGGCCAAGGCCGCCAAGTTGCCGGCGGTGGAAGGCTCGATGCCTACTGCAGTGAAAAACGCCCAAAAGTGGGCGAAGAAAAACAACGGCATCGTGGTTGCCGCCGGCTCGCTCTATCTGGCCTCCGCCGTGCTCTACGAACTCGGCGTGCAGGTGTAGGGGCTGGCCGCGGAGGCGGCTCAAGCCGGGGGGAGCAGCCGGACCAGCGCCTTGGCCAGGGGATGGGCCGGAATCTGGAAGTGGCACCGGCCGTTTTGCCGCCGGGCAAATCCGCTTTTTTGCAGGATGCGCAGATGGCTGAACACGGCGAATCCCGGCAGCCGGAGGGCGGCGCCCAATTCGTTATCCGATTGCGGTGCGGCCAGTAGCGCCTGGGCGATGGCGATGCGCCGGGGGTAGGCGAGCCCGAAGGCGATTTCGCAAATTTCCCCGTCCCGTTCCGCCGGATAGTCGGACAGGGCGGATTCCAAAGCCTTCAGCAAAGGGGCCGCCGACTTCACCTGCGGATCCGCCTCCATGCGATAGACGAGGTGGGCTCCCGTGCGCGAAGACCGAAGCAGGCCGCGCGATTGCAGACGGCGCAATTCCTGGCTGGCGTCGGAACGGCCGATCCCGACGGCCGCCGCCAGCTCGGCCACGTTGCGACCGGGTTTTTCATGGATTTGGCGCAGCAAACGGATGCGCGTATTCCCCGACAAGGCCCGACAGGTTCGCCACAAGGTTGGATTCAGCTGGTTCATGTTGCCTCCAAAAACTGGATTTATGGTGTTTATAAATGCCATACTATGGAGTTTGTAAACACCATAAATCCGGTCGGGGGGAATGCGGATCAAGCCCGGCGGCCCCGGGAACCCTGGCGGGCAAAAGCAGCGGGTAAAAGATTTCTTGTTCAACCCCTGAAATTCCCCCTACATTGCGCCCATGAAAACCTTTCGCAAGGAACTGTGGATGGAAGTGCCGTCGCGCCGGGGATATGTGAACCTGACGCCGGAGGTGGAGCAGGCGGTTCGCGCCAGCGGCATCCGCGACGGCCTGTGCCTGGTCAACGCCATGCACATCACCGCCAGCGTGTTCATCAACGACAACGAGGGCGGCCTGCACCGCGACTTCGAACGGTGGCTGGAGAAGCTGGCGCCGGAGAAGCCCCATTCCCAGTACGATCACAATCGCACCGGCGAGGACAATGGCGACGCCCACCTGAAGCGCTCCTTGATGGGCCGCGAAGTCGTCGTCGCCGTCACGAACGGCGCGCTCGACCTTGGCCCGTGGGAACAAATCTTTTACGGCGAATTCGACGGCTTGCGGCGCAAGCGGGTTTTAATCAAGATCATCGGAGAGTGATGAAGAAAGAACGCAAAGAGATCGAGATCCTGGTCCGCGGGGCCTGCGTAAAAGGCGGGAAGCTGCTCGTTTGCCGGAACCGCAAGCACGGGAACGTCTATCTGCCCGGCGGGCATGTGGACTGGGGAGAGGACTCCAAGCATGCCCTTGAACGCGAATGGCGCGAAGAGCTCGGTGTGCCGTGCCGGGCGGGGCGCTTTCTCGGCGTGGTGGAGCAATGCTACAAGGCCCGTGGTGGCCGCACGTGCGAAATCTCGCTGGTCTTCGAGGTGATTTGCCCAAAGATTTCGGCGACGCAGCATCCGCCCTCGGCCGAAGACCATCTCGAGTTCGAATGGGTGTCGCTGAGGGATCTCAAGAATTCCGGCCTGCTACCTCTCGCGCTGGCCGGGCAATTGCCCGCGTGGATGGCTCGGCCCGCCGCCGCGGCGGCCCGCTGGCGCGGTTTCTCGCGCTGAGCCGTTGGCCCCCATAGGGGCCCCGGGCGGCTTCAGGTTTTCCATAGTGTGGAAAATAGTTTTCCACAGCGTGGAAAAACGGGGAAGAGATATCACCCGGCGATTAAGCGGACTGGGGGCTATTCGGCGCGGGTCCAGTCGTGGTCGCGCTTGCGGCGGCGCTCGGTTTCGTCGAGGAAGTACTTGCGCAGGCGGAGGGCGTCGGGGGTGATTTCGACGAGCTCGTCGTCGTTGATGTACTCGATGGCTTCCTCGATGGAGAGCTTGACGGCGGGGACGACGAAAAGCTTCCGGTCGGAGCCGGAGGCGCGCATGTTGGTGAGCTTTTTGCCGCGCTGGACGTTGACGACAAGGTCGTTGTCCTTGCAGTGCTCGCCGACAATCTGGCCGGCATAGCACCAGTCGCCGGGGGAGACGAAGAAGTAGCCGCGGTCCTGGAGGCCGTCGATGGCGTAGGTGACGGCCTTGCCGGCCTCCATGCTGAGGAGGGCGCCATTCAGGCGCTGGGGGATGTCGTCGCGCATGGGCTCGTAGCGGAGGAAGCGGTGGTTGATGATGGCCTCGCCGCTGGTGGCGGTGACGATCTTGGTGCGCAGGCCGATGAGCCCGCGGGTGGGGATGGTGAATTCCATGACGGTGCGGCCGCCGGCGGCGTGCATGCGGACCATGACGCCCTGGCGCTTGCCGACGTTTTCGATGACGGGGCCGGTGGTGGCGTCGGTGGTGTCCACGACGAGGGTCTCGAACGGTTCCTGGCGCACGCCGTCGATGGTGCGGATGATGACGCGGGGGCGGGAGACGGTCAGTTCGTAGCCTTCGCGGCGCATGTTTTCGAGCAGGACGGCGAGGTGCAGGACGCCGCGGCCGCTGACCTTGAAGGAGCCTTCGCCGACTTCCTCGAAGGTGAGGGCTACATCCTTCTGGGTTTCGCGGTAGAGGCGCTCGCGGATGTGGCGGGAGGTGAGATATTTTCCGGAGGTGCCGAAGCCGGGAGAATCGTTGATGCGGAAGGTCATCGAGATGGTCGGTGCGTCGAGCGTGATGGGATCGAGCGGCTCGGGGAATTCGACGGGCGTAAGGGTGTCGCCGATGTCCACGCCTTCGACGCCGTGGACGGCGCACAAATCGCCGCATTCGACCTGGGTGGTTTCTTTGCGGCCGAGGCCTTCGAAGACGTAGAGGGCGCGGACCTTGCAGGGGAGGATGCTGCGGTCCTGCTTGACGAGGGCCATGGGCAGGGCGGCGTCGAGGGTGCCGCGACGGACGCGGCCGATGCCGATGCGGCCGGTGTAGTCCGAGTAATCGAGGGTCGTGACTTGCATCTGGACGGGGCCTTCCAGAAGTTTGGGCGCGGGGATGAATTCGACGATGGCGTCGAGCAGCGGCTGGATGGATTCGCGCGGGTCCGTCGCCAGGTCTCGGACGGCCCATCCGTCGCGCCCGGCGGCGTAGAGGATGGGGAAGTCGAGCTGGTCGTGGCTGGCGCCGAGTTCGACGAACAGGTCGAAGATCTCGTTGAGCACTTCATTGTGGCGCTCGGCGGGCTTGTCGATCTTGTTGAGGACGACGATGGGCTTGAGGCCGAGCTTGAGGGCCTTGTCGAGGACGAAGCGGGTCTGAGGCATCGGGCCTTCGGCGGCATCCACGAGCAGGAGGACGCCATCGGCCATGTTGAGGACGCGTTCGACCTGCCCGCCGAAATCGGCGTGCCCGGGGGTGTCGATGACGTTGATTTTGACGCCCTTGTGGCGGATGGAGACGTTCTTGGCGAGGATGGTGATGCCGCGTTCGCGCTCGAGATCGTTGCTGTCGAGCAGGCAATCCTGGGCGGCGGCCTCGCCCTCGGCGATGTGGAGCTGGCGCAGGATGGCGTCGACGAGCGTGGTCTTGCCGTGGTCGAC
>DMJA01000095.1 GCA_003451935.1 Verrucomicrobiota bacterium
TCGCGGAACAGGTGGATCATGTCGCCGACCGGCCGGGGCCCGAGAAAATGGGTGCGCCCGCCGATCCCGAGCGCGGCGGCTTTTGTCCGGTAGGCCGCGATGTCGTCGGGGCGTCCGCCCGCGACGACCAGCACGGCGTCGCGCACCTGCGGGGCCGCCCGGGCAAACCCTTCCAGCAGCAGATCGATGCCTTGGTACGGCTCCAGGTTGCCGATGTAGAGGACCGCCGGGCCGCGGATGCCGGTGCCTTGCCGGAAGCCCCGTTCCGGGCAGGCCGGCGCCTCGGCCGGAACGAGCGAAATGTCGCGGAGCAGTTCGATGCGCTTCGCGCCGCCCGCGCGGGCGATGTCCGCCAGGGCGTCGCACACCGCCACCACCGCCGCCGCGTCGCGGATGGCCAGCCGCTCGCATGCGCGCATCATCGGCAGCAGCGGCTTCGCCAGCGGCAGCTTGTCGGCGATCTGCCGCGGCATGGACGAGTCCATGTCGAAGATGTAGGGGATGCCCAATGGGCGTCCAATGGCCCGCGCGATGAAGGCGGCCTCCTCCACCGCATGGATCACGTCGTAGGGATTTTGCCGCGCCAGGCGCCGCGCATGCGGGGCCATGTAGGCGTCGCAGAGCAGTTTCTTCAAGGAAAACCCGGGGCGGATGTTTTTCAGGAAGCGCGGGGTGCGGATGCGGTGGATGGCGACGGCGGGGCCGTAGTCGCGGGTTTCGCCTTCTGCATAGGTCAGCACATCCACGCGGTCGCCGCGCTTGGCCAGCGCGCGCAGCAGCAGGTCCACCGCGATCGGCGTGCCGCGTTCCTGGTAGAAGGGGTGGGGGGCCAGCAGCAGGATGTTCATGGGCCGTTCCGCTCGGCCGTGCCGAACGCCTTTCGCAACCGTCCGTATCCAAACACCTGGTCGATCAAGAATGTGGCGGCGTATTGCCACGGCACGTCGGCCACCGTCTTCCGGCACAACCGGTCGCAGGTTCGGCAGAGGGGCAGGCTTTCGATGTCGCCGCGCATCGCCCGCCGCAGCGCCCGGTAGGCTTCGCCATGCCAGATCTCCTGCAAGGACGCGGTGCGGAGGTCGCCCATGTTCATCTTGGCCCAGAAGTCCTGCGGGCAAGGCGTCACCGTGCCGTCCGCGCAGACCACCATGGCATACCACGGAAAGGTGCAGCAGGTGTGGATGCGGGGCCGGCCGCCATCCGGCGCGTCTGCCGTGGTCCAGTCATATTCTTCCTTCTCGATCACCTCGTCGATTCCCGCATCGAGGAACCGCTGGCGGAGCGCGGCGATGGCCTCCGGACTTTCGCCGGGATGCGGCTTCCGGAAGCGGATGCGCTCCACGACGAGGTAGGGCCTGCGCTGCCGCCGTTCCCGGCGTCGCCGGGCCAGGTGCAGGATGTTGCCGAGGGTGGTTTCGAAGACGGCGCCGGGGCGCGCCGCTTCGTAGGGCTCCTTGGAAAATCCGTCCACGGAGAACGACACGATGCTGGGGCAGGCGTCGAGGAGCTTGTCGGCCTTCTCCGCGGTCAGCAGCGCGCCGTTGCTGTGGAAGCGCGTCCGGATGCCCGCCGCCTCGGCGCATGAAATCATGTCGAACAGCGCCGGGTTCGTGAAGGGCTCGCCGCGGTGGTGCAGATACATGTCGTTCACCGTCCCGCGCGCCTGGTCCACGATTTTCCTGAAGAGGTCCAAGTCCATCGTGTCGCGGGCGTCGGCGGGCAGTTCCTTGTTCGGGCACATCGGGCAGCGCAGGTTGCAGCGCGTGGACGCCTCCACCCACAGGCGCAGCGGCGGCGGCGGGGTTTCGTCGCGCCGCCGATAGGCCGCATAGGTCCGGGCCAGCCGCAGGAGGATGCCCAGTTTCGTCATAGGGCTGCCGGAAAGCATCCCGCCTGCCAGAGGTGGGGGGCCCGTTCCACGGCCCGGATTTCGGAATGGATGCGGTCGGCGCTCCAGTTCAATTCGGTGCCCATCGCGTCCGCCCAGGCGCGGAGCGCCTCCGCCTCCGGAAGCCCCGCCGAGGCAATCCCCGTGCGGCGGAAGACCAGGTCGCCCAGCGTTTGCGGCATTTCGTTGCGCAGGCAGAATTGCGCTTCGGCGCGCAACAGGGCGCCCGCCCCGGGATGTGGACCCGCCAGCGCGAAGATGGCTTCCGCCTCGGTGCCATAGAGCGACAGCAACCGGTCGAGCCCCGCCGCCGGGATTTCCGGATGCGCCGCCCCCATGCCGCGCCGGAAATCCGCCCAATCCGGAATGCCGCCTCCCGGCAGGGGCGCGCTCCGCGTGGAGGAGGGGGCGATGGGTTTCCGCAGCTTGCGCGCGACCTTGCCGACGACCGTTTCGGCCGCGCCGCGCGCCGTCGTATATTTGATGCCGCACACGGAAACCAGCCCTTCGATCCCGTCGCGCTTCGCGTGGTCCGTGTATTGGAAATGCCGCAGCAAATCGGGTTCGCGACCCGGCCGCGCCCGCCGCCGGCAAGGCAGGATGCCCGCATGGACCGCCAAGAGGTCGCCGCGCGCGAGCTTCCCGTCCGGCAGGCAGGAATTCAGCTCCGCCAAATAGGAATCGATGTCCGCCTCCGTGACCTGCAGCCCGTCCGGAGAGCCCGTGTATTCGCGGTAGTAGGTCCCCGCCAGGGTCACGCCCCGCCACGGCATGAAAAAGTAGAGGCGGCCGTTCGACCGCGATTGCAACCCCGCCGCATGCGTGGCGGACGGCCCGTTCTTCACGATGAGATTCATCGACAAGGCCCAATGCGCCGGGACGGCGGCGCGCGGCCCGAGGCCTGCGAGCCACTGCGCGCTCCACGGTCCGGCCGCATCGATGACCGCTTCGGCCCGGATGTCGAAGGTCGTTCCGTCCAGCCGGTCCACGGCGCGGACGCCCACCACGCGACGTCCTTCCAGGATCGGGGCCTCCGCCTTCACATAGTTCGCGACCGCGGCTCCGGCCTCGGCGGCGGCCTTGACCATGCCGAGCGCCAGCCGCTCGGTGTCCTGGGCCAGTCCGTCGTACCACTGCGCCGCGCCCGTGGCCGGCGTGTCCGCGAGCATGGGCAGGATTTCCAGGCATTCTTTTCGTGTGAGCGTCGTGCCCCGGGGAATCCGCCGCAGCGGATCCAGATGGCGGTTCCGGTTGCAGCTGAGGATGTCGTTCGCCAGCATCCCGAGCGCCATGACGGGCCGGCTCTTCATTCCGAGGCCGCGCGTGGGCATGAGGCAGGGCACGGGCTCGACCAGGTGCGGGGCCGTCCGCAACAAGATGCTCCGTTCGCGGATCGATTCCAGCACGCGCGGCAGGTCGGCCTGCTGCAGATAGCGCAGGCCGCCATGGATGATCTTCAGGCTGTTGGCCGAGGAACCCGAGCAGAAGTCCGCCTGCTCGATCAATGCGGTTTTCAGTCCCCGGGTCGCCGCCTCGCGGGCCAGCGCCGCGCCATAGATGCCCCCGCCGACGATCAGCACATCGTGGATGTCCGCCTGCAGCTTGCCCGGTTCACGTTTCATATGGGTGGCAAAATACCCGCGCCCGCCCACCGGGGCAATCCGTTTCTGCCCCGGCGGACGCGGGACTTGGCGGCCCGTGGAAAAATCCGGGCCCTAGGCGGGGCTTCCGGTCAGGTGCCGATGCCTTCGAAGAGGATGGTGGAGAGATAGCGTTCTCCCGCGTCGGGGAGGATCACGACAATGGTCTTGCCGGCGAACTCGTCCTGTTTCGCCAAGCGAACGGCCACGGCGGCGGCGGCGCCGCAGGAAATGCCAACCAGCATGCCTTCTTCCCGGGCGAGGCGCCGGGCCATCTCCACGGCTTCGGCGGCGTCCACTTGTTCCACCCGGTCCACGAGCGACAAGTCCAGCGTGTCGGGGATGAAGCCCGCACCGATGCCCTGGATCTTGTGTGGCCCGGGCTTGAGTTCCTGCCCGGCGAGTTTCTGCGAAAGGACCGGGCTTTCCTTGGGCTCGACGGCGACGGAGAGGATTTTTTTGCCCCGGGTGTTCTTGATGTATCGCGAAATGCCGGTGAGCGTGCCGCCGGTGCCGACGCCGGAGACCAGGACCTCGATGCCGCCATCGGTGTCGTTCCAGATTTCGGGCCCGGTGGTGGCCTCGTGGATGGCGGGATTGGCCGGGTTCTTGAACTG
>DMJA01000214.1 GCA_003451935.1 Verrucomicrobiota bacterium
CCATGCCGATGGAAAACACGTCGGCGACCATGCCGAAGGCGCGGGCCGCCAGGAAATGCCCGAGCTCGTGGACGAAGATGCTGAGGCTGAAAAGCAGGAGCATCGCGAGGATGTGGAGGAGGGAGAGCATGGAGGACGGGAGTATAGGAGTATCGGAGTGTCGGAGTCTAGGAGATTAGGAGTTCCGGACGATGCCTTTGGCATAGGCGACCAACAAGCGGCCAACGTCGTCCAGCAGGGCCGTCAAATCCGGCCGATCGCCATATCCCAGATCCTTGGAAAGGATCAGATAATACCGGCATTCTTCGGCGGAACCTTGCGCGATGTTCAAGAAGCGCAATTTGTCCGCCGGACCCCGTTTTCGAAACCCCTCCGCCACGTTCGCCGGAATGGAAACCGCCGCCCGGCGGAATTGGGAGGTCAGCCCATAGGCCTCTTCGCGGGGGAACAATCGGGTCAGATCATAAACCGCCAGCACGAACCGGTACGCCTTCTGCCACACCACCAGATCCTGAAAATTCTTTGCCGCCTCCGACACTCCGATACTCCTAAACTCCGATACTCCTTATCCTCAGGCGACCAGCCGGAGGAACAAATACACCCCCGGGGCGGTGAAGAGGATGCTGTCAAGGACGTCGAGGACGCCGCCCATGCCGGGGAAGAAGACGCCGGAATCCTTGACGTTGGCCGCGCGCTTGAAGAGGGATTCGACCAGGTCGCCGACGATGCCGCAGACGGACAGGCCGACGCCCAGGGGAAGGGCGAGCGCCCAGGTGAGGCCCAGGGGCGCGAGTTCGCCGCGCAGCGCCCAGACCAGCAGCGTGCCGGCGAGGGTGCCGACCAGGATGCCGCCGAAGACGCCCTCCCACGACTTGCCGGGGGAAATGCGAGGGATGAGCTTGTGGCGGCCGATGGCGCAGCCGACCAGATAGGCGCCGATGTCCGTCAACTTGGCGGAGAGGACGGCGTAGAGCAGAAGCCAGCGGCCGGGCCAGTAGATGCCATCCGCGAACTCCGGCGGACGGTCAAACAACAGGAGCTTGGCCATGAAGTTCCACAGCAGGCCCACATACAGAATGCCGAAGAGCGTGCCGCCGATGGTCTGCAGCGGGGCCGGGTTGTCCTTCTGCGGGAATTGGCGGAGGAAGATGCCGATGGTGATCAGGAACAACACCGGCGCGTCCCAGGTGCCGGGGTCGCCGCGCAGGCCGGAATACCAGGTGACGACCACGAGGGCGACGACGCCGAGGGTGCCGTAGCGGCTGAAGCTGGCGACGCCGGCGGCGGACATCATCTGGTAGAACTCGAGGGCCATGACCGCGCCCAGGGCGGCGAGGATGAACGGCGCGCAGAGGTCCGGCAGGAAGAAAAAGGCGGCGCCGAGCACGCCGGCGATGGAGAAGCCGCTGATGAGGCGGTGCTTGATGGCGGGCAGGTTCATGAGGGCGCTCCATAGCGGCGACAGCGCCGCGCGTATTCCGCCAGGGCCTTCGCGAAATCCGGCTCGCGGAAGTCGGGCCACAGGACGTCGGTGAAGTAGAATTCGGCGTAGGACAGCTCCCAGAGCAGGAAGTTGCTCAGGCGCAGCTCCCCGCTGGTGCGGATCATCAAATCCGGATCGGGCACGTCGGGCAGGTAGAGGTGGCTCGCGATCGCGGCCTCGTCGATCTTCGCGGGATCGATCTCGCCGGCGCGGACCTTGGCGGCGATGGCGCGGACGGCATCCACGATCTCGGTGCGGCCGCCGTAGCTCAGCGCGAGGATGAGGTGCCCCTTCGTGTAGTTCTTCGTGGCCTCCATCACGCGATCGAGTTCGGCGCGGACGGCCTTGGGCAGGTCCTGGATGCGGCCCGTCACGCGCAGGCGCACCTGGTTCTCGTGCAGCTCGTGCTCGTCCTTCTTCAGGAAGGTTTTCAGCAGGGCCATCAGGCCGGAGACCTCGTCCTTGGGGCGAACCCAGTTCTCGGTGCTGAAGGCGTAAACCGTCAGGTATTCCACGCCGGCTTCGCGGCAGGCCTTCAGGATGGCGCGCAGGGATTCCGCGCCGGCGCGGTGGCCAAAGATGCGCGGCTGCATCCGCCGCTTGGCCCAGCGCCCGTTGCCGTCCATGATGACGGCGACATGGCGCGGCACGCACGCGGTCTCGGCCTTGGCCGTCACGCGTCCTTCTCCCCCAACATCAGGGTGCTCGCGCGGCGGGGCCCCAGCGACAGGATGCCGACGGGCACGCCGGTGACCTGCTCGATGCGGGCGATGTAGCGCTTGGCGGTGCCGGGCAGATCCGCGAAACGGACGGTGTCCTTCGTGGAAACCTTCCAGCCGGGCATCTCCTCGTACACCGGCTTGCAGCGGGTGGTTTCGCGGATGTTCGCGGGGAAGTGCTCGAGGCGCCGGCCGTCCAGCTCGTAGGCGGTGCAGATCTTGATCGTTTCGAAGCCGTCGAGCACGTCGAGCTTGGTCAGCGCCCACTCGTCCACCCCGCAGGTCATGACGGCATGGCGGGCCACCACGGCGTCGAACCAGCCGCAGCGGCGCGGACGGCCCGTGGTGGCGCCGAACTCGCGGCCGACCCGGCGAAGCTCTTCGCCATCGGCGTCGAGGAGCTCCGTGGGGAACGGCCCCTCGCCCACCCGCGTGGTGTAGGCCTTCAACACGCCGACCACGCGGTCCATGCGGTTGGGCGGCACGCCCGAGCCGGTGCAGGCGCCCCCGCTGGAGGCGTTGGAGCTGGTGACGTAGGGATAGGTGCCGAAATCGATGTCGAGCAGAATGCCCTGCGCGCCCTCGAACAGGATGTTCTCGCCGCGCCCGACGGCGGCGTGCAGCAGCGGAATCGTGTCGCACACCAGCGGGCGCAGGGTCTCCATCGCCTTCTGCGTGGCGGCGAGGACCTCCTCATAGACGACGACGGGCGCGCCCATGGCGGCGAGGATGCGGTTCTTCTCCTCGACGCGCGAACGCAGCAGCGCGGGAAATTCCGGATCGCACAAATCGCACATGCGCAGGCCGAAGCGGGCGGCCTTGTCGCCGTAGGCCGGGCCGATGCCGCGCATGGTGGTGCCGATCTGGTCGCCCTTGGCGCGGCGGGCCTCGCCCTGCGCATCGAGCATGCGGTGGTACGGGAAGACCACGTGCGCGCGGTCGCTGATGAACAGGCGGCCTTCGACGAAAATTCCCCGCTGCGTCACGCCCCGGATCTCTTCGACCAGCGCGACGGGATCGAGCACGACGCCGTTGCCGATGACGCAGCGCTTGCCGGGGGTCAGGATGCCGGAGGGCACGAGGTGCAGCACGAATTTCTCTTCGCCGATTTCGACGGTGTGCCCCGCGTTGTTGCCGCCCTGCGGGCGCACCACCCAGTCCGCGCGCTCGGTCAGCACGTCGATGATCTTGCCTTTGCCTTCATCGCCCCATTGGGCGCCGATCAGGATGGTGTTGGGCATGGTGCTCCTCCTTGGACATTAGATATTGGATATTGGTTATTGGATATTGAAAACTTCGCGCGGCAAGGCGGGAAAGAGGGACAGAATATCCAATATCCAATATTCAATATCCAACCGATCAAGTGAACAGCCGGAGAAAAGGCAAATGCCTCGCCCGACCTCGGACCCCGGACCCTGAACCCGCTACACTCCATAATACTCCCGATACCACGCGACGAAGCGGGCGATGCCGGTCTCCAATGGCGTGGCGGGGGCGAAGCCGACATCGCGGCGCAGGTCCTCGACATCGGCGCAGGTGGCGGGCACGTCGCCGGGCTGCATGGGCAGGTTGTTTCGAAGGGCCTTCTTGCCGAGGTTTTTTTCGATGAGGACGATGAAGTGGTCGAGCTCGACGGGCGTGTGGTTGCCGATGTTGTACACGCGGTAGGGGTCGGGGCTGGTGCCGGGATCGGGCGCGGCGGCGTCCCACGCCGGATCCGGCGCGGCGACGCGGTCGGCGGTGCGCACGACGCCCTGCACGATGTCGTCGATGTAGGTGAA
>DMJA01000060.1 GCA_003451935.1 Verrucomicrobiota bacterium
GCTGCAGGAAGGCCAGCACCGGAACCTTGGCTCGATATTCCGCGCCGAACAACGCATAGGCTTCGTTCAATTCCCCGGACTGCCAGTGCGTCCAGAAGGCCTGGACGGTGGCGGACACCTCGGCGGGCGGGGGCAATTCCGGCAGCACGCGCACGACGGGCTTGCGCCCCATCAGCTCCTCGATGACGTCCGGCGCCACCAGCCACTGTCCGCCCAGGTTTTTGATTCCGAGCAGGATGGGCTTTTCCTTGCCATCGGTGGTTCGGGCGTCGATGCGCACCAAATGGCCGTCGATGGGCGGCGGGGCGGGGGCGTATCCCGCGATCTTCCACGACATGCCTTCGTAGGCGGATTCCTGCATCATCTTCAGCAGGATGTCCTGCAGGCGGGCGGGATTCAGGTCGTTCAATTGAATCTGGGCGGACATGTCCTCGATGTCCTGGGCGGTCAATTCCGGGTTCTTGGCCTTGAGATCGTCTAGGCGACGGTTCAGGAGATACTGGCGCATGCCGCGGAGATCGTTCAAGGCGAGGGCCTGCTTAAACTGGCCGGCGGCGAGCAGGGGCAGATAGGTCTCGACCAGCGAGACGGCGCCGGGCTCGGGCGGTTCCGGGGAGAACAGGGGCGGGGCTTCCGCGCGGAGGGGGGCGGCGCACAGGACAGCGGCGAAGGCCGCCAGCAAAACCGATTTTTTCATGGGTAGGGGCTCCATTTTCATTTCAGGAACACGTGGGGATGAGAGCAACCTCATCCCGGTGATTTATTGCGCAATAGGCCATTCAAGTCAAACGTCGTCCGTCGCGATTGCCCAGTATCTGTTTTTGCCAAGGGAATGAGGGAAGGGCGATGCCGGGGTCGGGGGCGGGAAAGCGGGCGGAGGGGCCATGGTCATGCCTGTTCCTCTGGAAACAATGGCAACATCATCAATATCCATCACCCCTTGATCACCGGCCTATAACCCATTGAAGAAAAATAGATTGCGACTCAGAAAGCACATTTTGTTGTTGTCTTGACAATTAACAGCCACATTTTGTTGTGGCACGTCGTATTTTTTTTCGGTTTTTTCCTTTGGCGTTTGTCGGGCGGATGGACTTGCCGTTCAATGTTCTTCAAACGGTGCGGGGCATCTTCGGGATGCCTTGTACCGTTGTGGTTTTCTGGAGCAGGGAAAAGGAGACGGTGCGGCATGAACAAGACCGAAACGGCGACATTCGACGGGTTCCGCAAGCGCGATGGCATGGTGGTGTCGTTCCGGCGCGACAAGATTGTCCAGGCCATATCCCGCGCGGCCGACGAAGTGCGCCGGCGCGACCATGTCGAAACGGGCGAGACGATGCCCGAGCAGATGGCCGACCTGGTGGTCCAGCAATTGTCCGATCCGCGCAGCGAATACCACGTGTCGCCCGACGAGCAGGGCCAGCGCATTCCGCACATCGAGGACATGCAGGACCTGATCGAGATCGTGCTGGCCGAGCAGGGCTACGCGCCGATCGTCGCCGCCTTCAAGCGCTTCCGCAAGCACCGCCAGCTGGCCCGCGAGCGCATCCGCGTGCGCAATCCCCACCGCCACACGGGCGACAACAAGCCCGTGGACCTGACGGATGCGAGCATGTTGCTGGTGGAATCCGTCGCGCGCGGCAACACCCTGCCGTGGGACCGCAAGGAACTGATCGACACGCTGGTGCAGCACACCGACCTGAACGGCGAGGTGGTGCTGAACATCGCCAAGACGGTGGAGAACCAGATCATCGCCAGCGGCATGAGCAGCGTGGACAGCACGTTGATCCGCGAGCTGCTGAACAACGAATTGGCCCTGCGCGGCTACCGCCACCAGCTGCGGGACCTGTCGGTCTACGGCGTTTCTCGCCAGTTCGTGGACCGCCTGATGTACGCCAAGAGCCTCGAGAACAGCAACATCGTCAACAACAACCCCGAAGCCGTCCAGCTGGGCATCGCGGAACTGGTGCTCAAGCAGTGGGCGCTCGACACGATTTTCTCGGCGGACTTGAAGAATGCGCACAACACCGGCGCGATCCACCTGCACGACCTGGGCTATCCGCACCGCGTCTATTGCTCGTCGCATTCCGTGGAATACGTCAAGAAGTATGGCCTGCGCGGGCTGAACAACCTGAACAACGACAGCGCCCCGGCCAGCAGCGCCCATGTGCTGACGGGCCACCTGAACACCTTTGTGGCCTCGATGCAGGCCAACTATGCAGGTGCGCTCGGGTTGGCCTACATCAACATCATGTTCGCTCCGTACCTGCGCGGCAAGAGCGCCAAGGAGATCCGCCAGGTCGCCCAGGGCCTGATCTTCGGGGGCGCGCAGAACGCCTTTTCGCGGGGCGGGCAGACGATCTTCCTCGATTTCAACATCCACAGCGGCGTGCCCAGCTATCTGAAGACGGTCCCCGCCGTCGGCCCCTGCGGGCGCTACCTGCTGCGCCGCGCCGGCGGCGAAGCCGTCCGCCTCGAAGAAGTCATCCGCGAGGAGAAGGACGCCAACGGCAACCGCATGATGGAGCTGTATGCGGAGGAGCCCGATGGTTCGCGCCGCTGCGTGCTGCGCGAGCTGGCCGACGAAAGGCACGGACAGGTGCTCGACGCCGAGGTGGAGAAGGATCTCGCCGCCCGCGGCGAACGCGTCCTGACCTACGGCGATTTCGAAGAGGAGGCCCGCGAGCTCGCCCGCGCCCTGCTGGGTGTCTGGGAAGAGGGCGACGCCAACGGGCACGTCTTCGAATTCCCCAAGTGCGATTTCCACGTCAGCGCCGAGACGTTCACCGATCCCGCCCAGATGGTGGTTTTCCAGCGCGCCTGCGAAGTCGCCAGCCGCAATGGCTCGGTCTATTTCATCTTCGACCGCGACGAAGTCACGCTGTCCGCCTGCTGCCGCCTGCGCACGACGATCCAGGACAACTACATGCTGCGGCATCCCGAGAGCCTGCGCTTCTGCGGCTTCCAGAATGTGACGATCAACATCCCGCAGTGCATGTACCGCGCGGCCCGCGCCGGGGTGCGCACCTACGAGGGGCTCGTCGCCGAGATCGACAAGATGATGGACCTGGCCGTGAAGGCCCACGAGCAGAAGCGCGCGCGCATCGCCGAGATGATCAGCGCCCCCGGTTTCCCCCAGTGGCAGATTGGCAAGACGGCGTGCGACGGCAAGCCCTACGTCGAGCTCGACAAGGCCACCTACATCATCGGGCTGATCGGCGTGAACGATGCCGTGAAATTCCTGACCGGCAAGGAATTCCACGAGAGCGGCGAGGCCCTGCGCATGGGCGAGAAGCTGGTCGCCCACATGTTCCTGCGCTGCAAGAAGCTGTCCGTGACGCACAAGATGAAGCTCACGCTGGAGGAGTCGCCCGCCGAGAGCGCGGCGCGCCGCCTGGCCAAGGCCGACCTCGTCTATTACCGCGAGGAGGCGCTGCAGGTGTACAAGGGCGGCAGCGAGGATGTCGCCTACTACACCAACAGCGTGCACCTCTCCGCCGATGCGCCGGTTTCGCTGGTCGAGCGCATCCGCAAGCAGGCGCGGTTCCACAGCCTGATCGAGAGCGGCGCCATCACCCACGCCTTCATTGGCGAGGAACGCCCGTCGCCCAAGGCCATCGAGACGCTGATCCGCGAGACCTTCTTCCGCACCCAGTCGGCGCAGGTCACCCTGTCGCCCGAATTCACCTACTGCCTCGACTGCGGCCACAACATGCGCGGACTGAAGGAGACGTGCACCAGTTGCGGATCGGCGCACGTCGAGGGCGAGACCCGCGTGGTGGGCTATTTCAGCAAGATCAACAACTGGAACAAGAGCAAGCGCAACGGCGAACTGCCGGCGCGCCAGCGCGGCGTCTACGCGGTCGAATCCGCCGCCGCCGCTCCTGTTGCTGTTTGCGCCGAAACCGAACCTGCGGAGGCCTGAGCCATGTCCAAGACCTACCAGATCCACGTGTTCGGAAAGCCCGGCTGCGACAAGTGCCACACCTTGAACGGGCGGCTCGACGACCTCCTGCAGGAAGTGGATTGGGCCGACTTCGAAAAGATCTACCACGATCTCGAAACGGAGACGGGCCTCGTCGAATTCTGCGAGGCGGAATGCCTGAATCCGCAGCGCGTGCCCGGCTTCTATGTCTCCAAGGCCGATCCCGCCACGAGTGAGCAGGCCCCCCTGCCGAATCCCAATCCCGGCGCGGCGGACGCGCCGGGCGGCGCCAGCGCCCTCTACACGTGGGTCGGCCTACAGACGGACTATTCCGCAGTCGGCCGCGGCGTCATCACCCCCAAGATGATCGAGGCCGTGCTGCGCCAGGCCAAGAGCCTCTGATTTCCGCACCGTCCATGAGTTTGTCCCCCGTCTATGGCATTCTGCAGAACGCCTCGATGGTGGATTTTCCCGGCAAGCTCGCGGCTGTCTTTTTTCTGACCGGCTGCAGCTTCCGGTGCGGCTTCTGCCACAACGCCAAGCTGATGGGCCGCGCCGCTGCGGCCGGCCTGCCGTGGACCGAGGTGGAGAAGATCTGCCGCAAGTTCCGCAACAACTGGGTGGACGGCGCGGTCGTCACCGGCGGCGAGCCCACGCTGAATCCCGGCGTTTTCCATGTCGTGGAAAAACTGCGCGAGCGGGGATTCGCCATCAAGCTCGACACCAACGGTTCACGCCCACAGGTGCTGGAAAAACTGCTGCCGCTGGTGGATTACGTCGCCATGGACGTGAAGTTTGCTCCCGCCGACTATCCCGAACGTGCCGGCTTCGGCGACATCGCCGCGCTGACGGAGTCGATCCGCCTGATCCGGGAACAAGCCGCCGCCTACGAATTCCGCACGACGGTCATCGAGGCCTGGCACGACGCGGACCAAATGCGGTCCATTGGCGAATGGGTGCGGGGGGCGAAGCTTCACGTCCTGCAGGCGTTTGTTCCGCGCGACGAATTGCCCGATCCCGCCTGCCGAGCCATGCCCGAGACCCGCGCCGAGGTGCTCCACGCCTACGCCGACCTCTTGCGCCCCTTCGTTTCCTGCGTCGAAATCCGCGGCGAATTCTAAGCCGTGGCCATGGCATAAAACAGGCTGTCGTGGCGGGGCGGATTGTGCTAGAAGCAGGGTGTTCAAAAGGAGATTCCGCCATGTCGGTGCCCATCACGATCGAGAAGTTGACCAAGCGGTTCGGGGCGAAGACGGTGCTGAATGGCATCGATCTGCGGATTGCGGCGGGGGAGCTGTTTTTTCTGCTGGGGCCGTCGGGCTGCGGCAAGACGACCCTGCTGCGCGCCGTGGCCGGCCTGAACGAGCCCGATGAAGGGCGGATTTTGGCGGGCGAGCGCGATGTGACGCATCTGCCGCCGCACCAGCGCGACATGGGCATGGTCTTCCAGAGCTACGCCCTGTGGCCGCACATGACCCTGCGCGAAAACGTCGCTTTCGGCCTCGAAATGCGCGGCATCCAGAAGTCCAAGGCCGGTCCCCGCGTGATGCGCGCGCTGGACATGGTCAAGCTCGCCGACCGCGCCGATTCCAAGCCCAACGAGCTTTCCGGCGGCCAGCAGCAGCGCGTCGCCCTGGCCCGCGCGCTGGTCATCGAGCCGCAATGCCTGCTGCTCGACGAGCCGCTCTCCAATCTCGACGCCAAGCTGCGCCTCGAGATGCGCACGGAAATCCGCCGCATCTGCAAGGACGCCGGTTTGACCGCCATCTACGTCACCCACGACCAG
>DMJA01000248.1 GCA_003451935.1 Verrucomicrobiota bacterium
CGCCAAGCCCGCGCCGATGGACGATCCCACCGCCGCCAACCCCAGCGCCGCCGCGCCACCCGCCTTGCCCAATGCCTCGATTGTTGCTGCATCCATGTTTGCTCTCCTCGATTCCGGGCGTCTCGCCCTTCTTTTTTAAACTCGTCCCTGTTTCCTATGCCGCCGCCTCGGGCTTCGCGAACGGCCGGTACGCCGACCCGCTCCACGAGATGCCTTTGTGGTTCGAAAATTCCAGCGTGTTCAACCGGATGCCGTGCACCAGCACGCCCATCACGCTCAACAGGACGTTCAAGGTGTGCGCCAGGAAGGCCATCACCGCGCCGATCAGCAGGCCAACGAGCGACACGTCGCCGCCGGGAAAGATCATGTTGTTGAACGCGTTCGCCACCGCGAAGCCTGCCGTGCCTACGGCATAGAGACGGACGTAGGACACCACGTCCGTGAAGTTGCTCACCAGATTCAGCGGCAGCAGCGCCAGGTTGAACCAGCCGTCCTTGATTTCCTTCGGCGGCATCATGAACAGCGCGATCATCGCCACGCCCGCGATGCCCGCCCAGGTCAGCCCCTTGAAGAACGCGGCGGCCGCGGCTTCCGAGAGATGCAGGTAGCCCAGCATGTTGCCCTTGAGCACCATGTCGTCGGCCAGGAAGAACATGCACCAGGTCGTCAGCACCCAGCCAAACTGCTCCAGCGCTTTCAGTTTTTTCGCCATCACCAAGTCCACCACGTTCCACACGTGGCCGATGGTGATCTGGATCGCGCCGATCAGGAAGCAGAGCCCCATGATGTTCTGCGCCGACTTTTCCGGATCCGTCAAGAACGGGATCTGGATCTTGTCGAGCCCGGCCTTGGCCAGAATCTCCGGGTTGATGCCGAAGATCGTGCCGGTAACCAACCCCCAGACGACCGTGGCGGAGCTCGTCACCAGCAGCAGGCGGAAGGCGTCCTTCGGCAGCTTCTTCCTCATCAGGAACGTCAGTCCCAGGAAGATCGCGCCATAGCCGGCGTCGCCGATGATCATGGCGAAGAACAGCGAGAAGAACAGCATGAAGACCACGCTCACGTCCGCCTCGGCGTAGCCCGGCAGGATGTTGATGCCTTGGAACACCGCCTTGACCGGCGACGCCCAGCGGGGCGGCCGCAACTTGACAGGCACGTCGTCCTGCGGGCCGGGATCCTCGACCACGAGCCCCCAGCCGTGCGCGGATGCGGCTTGGCGCACCTTCTCAACCTCGTCCGCCGGCACAAAACCCTGCACATAGGAAATGCTCTCCGCCGAACCCATGCCGGCGCGCACTTCTTGCAGATGCACCTCGGCTTCGGCGTGGGCCAGCAGGCGCTCCACCAGCGGGCGGTCGCCCGCGGCCGCCTGCAATTCCTTGTCGATTCCCGCGATGCCGGTCCGCAACATGTCGGCTTCGGCCTGCAGCTCCGCGGGGGAATCCTCGGGCGGTTTCTGCTCGTCGGCCCCCGCCCACTCAAAAGGCCTGCGCGCAAACAGCGCCCAGTAGGCGTCGTTCTTCCGCACGGCCATTTTCTGCGCCGTCACCTCTTCGGGCAGCGGCAACGTGGATTTCGCGGACGCGCGATAGAGCTTGAGAATCACGCCCTTGCCGGCCAGCGCCCGGATAGTGCGCGGGTCGAATGCGCCGAATGGCTCCGCCCGCGCGATTTCGGCCTGCAGGAAGTCCAGCCGCTCTTGCCAGTCCTTGCGCTCGTCCAGCCAGTCGCTGGTCTCGGCCACCACCGTGAAGGCATCGCGCCCGGTGGGCTTCGCGCCTTCGGCCGGAGCCGGGATGGCCTCCAAAATGCACCGCAGGCCGGTGGCTTTCTCGCGGGCGTCCTCGAGGCCGGCGCCCGAGGGAGGCACCACCGGCTTGACGTGCAGCACACCCAGGCCCCGCAAGGTATCCAGCGTTTCCGCCCGGGCATGCGCGAGGCACAGCAGCGTCAGCTTTTTCATCTGGACGATCATGCCGCCGACCCCTCTTGCGCCGCCGCTTCCTCCGCGGCCACTTTCTTCACGCTCTTGCCCTTGGCGATCTTCGAGCGCACCACCGCGCCGGTGTTCTCGTCGCCCAGGAAGATGCGGATGCGCCGGATGTTCTCCGCGCATTCCGGAATCTTCACCTTTTCGAACAAATTCACGCGCTGGCTGGTGGTGCGCAGTTCCTCGGCCAGCAGCCGCAACTGCTCCTCGAGGAGGCGACGCTCGATCCGCAGGCGGAAGAGCAGCTCCAGCGTCGACAAGCCTTCATCCAGCCAGGCCGGCGTCGCCCACAGGTCCGGCGCCGTCCGCTGGAAGCGGATTTCCTTCAGCGACCGCACCGCCACGCCGGCGATGTTCCCCGGCTCGACCTCGATCCCCTCGACCTTCAGCCACGACAGATAGTCCAGCGGATCGGAGTACAGCTTGACCCAGTCGGCCAGGGCGCCGCGCGCGGCCTCTTCCTCGGCCTTCTTCTCGGCGACGCGCTGGTCCACCTGCCGGATTTCCATCTGCAGCTGCTGCTTCTTGAGCTGCAGCGTCGGCAGATAGCGGCGGTAGCGCTTCAGCGAATCCCGCTGCGCCTTCAGTTCCGTCTTGGTGTTCTTGACCTTGGCCATCGCCGGCTCGTCCCTACGCGATCTTCTTCGGCCAGAATTTCTCGGTGAGTTTCGACGAGATGCCCGTTTCCGCGGGCTCGAAGCAGTCCGACATGATTTGCCAGCCCAGGTCCAGCGCGGCTTCCAGCGGGATGTTGACGGACAGGTCCATCATCTCCTTCTCGAACCGTTCGCCGTACTTGAGCAGCTTGTTGTCCCACGCGCTCATGCGGAAGCCCATGGACTGCTTCTCCAGCGTCTCTTTGTAGGACGCGTAGAGCTGGATCATGGTGTTCATCACCGTGCGGTGGTCCTCGCGGGTCTTGCCGTTCACCTGCTGCTTCAGGCGGGACAGCGAGCCGAACGGCTCGATGCGCCCGTTGCGCAGATAGAACTGCCCTTCGGTGATG
>DMJA01000281.1 GCA_003451935.1 Verrucomicrobiota bacterium
GCAAGCGCGTCGCCGTCATCGGCGGCGGCTCGGTGGCCGTCGACAGCGCGGAGTCGGCGCTGAAGCTGGGCGCCCGCGACGTCTATCTGATCTATCGCCGGTCCTACACGCAGATGCCCGCCGAGGAAGACGAGAAGCAGGGCATGCTGAAGGCCGGGATCCATTTCCTCCTGCTGAACCAGCCTGTCGATTACGTCACCGGTCCCCGGGGCCGCCTGCGGGCGGTCCGGCTGGTCCGGACCGAGCTCGGCGACAACGACGCCTCCGGCCGCCGCCGGCCCGTCGAGGTGCCGGGCTCCGACTGGGAATTGCCGGTCGATGTCGTCATCGAGGCGATCGGCGCGAAGCCGGTGTCCGGGGCCGAGGCCGGATATCCGTCCGTCAAGCGGACCAAGGGCGGGCTGATCGTGGCCGATCCGAAGACCGGCGCGACGTCGGCGAAGATGATTTTTGCGGGCGGCGACATCGTCCGGGGCCCGGCGTTGATCATCGAGGCGGTCAAGGACGGGAAGGCCGCGGCCCAAGCCATCCAGCGTCGGTTGCAGAAATAGGAGGAATCCCCATGGCCAAGCCGGTTGATCTGTCGGTTGATTTCTGCGGGTTCCAGATGCGGAATCCGTTCATGCTGTCCTCGTCCCCCGTGTCCAACAGCGCCGAGATGGTGGAACGCGCCTTCGAGGCGGGGTGGGGCGGGGTGGCCTACAAGACGATCGTGTCGGACCGGATCCCGATCATCCATCCGTCGCCGCGGATGGCGGCCTACCAGCCGGGAGGGAAGCGGCAGGTGGGCGTCCAAAATGTGGAGCAGACCTCCGACCGCGGCCTGAAGGCCAACCTGCTCGACCTGATGTATCTGAAAAAACACTGGCCGGACCGCCTAGTCATGGCCAGCATCATGGGGTTCTCCAACCAGGAATGGGCGGACCTGTCCAAGGCCTGCGCCGATGCGGGCGCGGACATGCTGGAGATCAACGTGTCCTGCCCGCACATGACCGTCGAGGGCTCGGGCGCCAAGGTGGGCCAGTGCCAGGATCTGGTGCAGAAGTTCACGGAGACCTGCCGGAGGTCCTGCTCCATTCCGCTGGTGGCGAAGATGACGCCCAACATCACGGACATCACCGTTCCGGCCATGTATGCCAAGCAAGGCGGGGCGGATGGCATTGCCGCGATCAACTCCGTGGCGGGGCTGAGCGGGATCGGCGCGGACGACTGGGTGCCGAAGCCGAACGTCTTCGGCAAGGGCGCGGTCAGCGGCTTCACCGGCCCGGCCATCAAGCCGATCGGCCTGCGCTGCATCTCCGAGCTGGCGCAGCACAAGGAACTGAAGCTGCCGCTGTCCGGAATCGGCGGCATCGAGACGTGGGTGGACGCGCTGGAATACCTGCTCGTGGGCGCCACGACGATCCAGGTCACGACCGGCATCATCCACTACGGGCAAGGCATCGTGGGGAGCATGATCGAGGGGCTGTCCGACTATCTGGCGATGAAGGGCATTCCGAGCGTGAAGGATTTGATCGGGAAAGCCCTCCCCCACCTCCATGCCACCCACGACTTCGACCTGGCGCGCCAAGGCGTCGCGAAATACGACCTGGACCGCTGCATCGGCTGCGGCCAGTGCTATACCGTCTGCAAAGACGCCGGCGGCTGGGCGCTGAATTGGGACACGAAGAAACGGCGCCCCATCCTCGACGAGAAGAAGTGCCTGAGCTGCATGGTGTGCAGCTTCGCCTGCCCCGTGGACGGCTTGATCACCTTCAAGGAAATGCCCAAGACCTACCGGCGCGCCGAAACCGTCACGCTGGGCGAGGAATTGGAAAGCCAGTTGAAGCTGTAGGCCGAGCGGACGCGTCCGACGGTTCTACTTCTTCAACAGCGAATCCGGATATTCCAAGGCTTTGTCGAGGATGGCGATGGATTCGTCGATCTGCGCCGGCGTGATGATGAGCGGCGGGGCCAGGAAGATGTAATCCCACTTGGCGAACGCCCAGAGTCCCATGTCGAGGATCCGCTTGGTGAACTCGCCCATCACGTTTTGCTTGCAATCGGCATAGCCCGCCAGCGGCTCCTTGGTCTTGCGGTCGGCGACCAGCTCGAGGCAGGCCCACAGCCCCTTGCAACGCACGTCGCCGATGCACGGATGCTTCTCGTACAGCTCCCAGAGCTTCTTCTCAAGGTATTCGCCGTTGATCCGGGATTTCTCGATCAGGTTTTCCTGGTGGTACACCTCGAGGTTGGCGACGCCCGCGGCGCAGGCCAGCGCGTGCCCGTAGTAGGTCAAGCCGCCGACGAACGGGTGGTCGCAGAAGAAATCCCAGACCTTCTTGTTCCAGATCATCAAGCCCAGCTGGACATAGCCCGAGGTGATTCCCTTCGCCGCGGTGATGATGTCCGGCACGACGCCGAAGTGCTCGCAGCCGAACCACTTGCCCGAGCGGCCAAATCCGGCCATGACCTCGTCCATCACCAGCAGGATGCCGTGCTCGTCGCAGAGCTGCCGGACGCCCTTCATGAACTCGACGGGCGGGATGATGATGCCGTTGGTTCCGACAATGGGCTCCATGAAAATACCGGCGATGGTCTTGGGACCTTCCAGCATGATCTGGGTTTTCAGCGTTTCGAGACACTGGATCCCGCAGGTCTTGTTGTCCTTGTATCCGAACGGGCAGCGATAGCAGTAGGGGCCGAAGAACTTCACGGCGCCGGGGATGCCGGGCTCGCACGGGATGCGCCGGGGATCGCCCGTGAGCGTGGAGCAGGCGGCCGTGGCGCCGTGATAGCCGCGCCAGTTGGAGTAGATTTTCTGGCGTCCGGTGAACCAGCGCACGGCCTTGATGGCGTTTTCATTCGCCTCGGCGCCCGCGTTCGTGAAAAACACGTAGTCCAGGTCGCCGGGGGTCACGTCGGAGATCATCTTGGCCAGCCTGGCCCGCGGCTCGGTGGCGAACGACGAGGCGATGTGGCACAGCTTCTCCATCTGCGCCTGCATGGCGTCCAGCACGTGCCGGTTGTGGTGGCCGATGTTGACGTTCAGCAGGCCGGAGCAGAAGTCGATGTAGCGCTTGCCGTCGGCGCCGTACATGTGGATGCCTTCCGCGCGCTCGATGAGGATGGGCTCGAACCAGCCCTGCTTCTTCCACGGATAGATGACGTGCTCGCGTTCCCACTGCTTGATCTGTTCAATTTCCTTGGCGTTCATGCGTTCTCCTGGCTTCAAACCATTTTTCCGGACGGGCCGCGGGCGATGAATTGGCCGGCGCCTTGTTCCCCGACGTATTTCCCGTCGCGCACGGCGAATTTTCCGCGCAGCATCACCGAGACCGGCAGGCCCTTGAGCTTCATGCCCTCGTAGGCGCTGTAGTCTACGTTGTGCTGCGAGGTTTTCGCCGACACCACGCCCTTCGCCTCGGGATCGAAGATCACGAGATCGGCGTCGCCGCCCGCGACGAGGCTGCCCTTCTTGGGATACATGCCGAACAGCTTGGCGGGCGCCGTGCAGACCACGTCCACGAACCGGGTCAGGCTCAGGCGGCCTTTCCCCACGCCGTAGGTGTAGAGCAGGTTGAACCGGTCGCCGATGGACGGGATCCCGTTCGGGATCTTTGCAAAGGTGTCGCGGCCCATGTCCTTCTGGCCTTTGAAATTGAACGAGCAGTGGTCCGTGGCCACGGTCTTGATGTAGCCGCGCCCCAGCCCTTCCCACATCTTTTCCAGATGGTCCGCCGGGCGCAGCGGCGGGGACATCACCCACTTGGCGCCCTCGAAGTTCGGCTGGAGATACAGGTCGGCCGAAAGCAACAGGTATTGCGGACAGGTCTCGGCAAAAACTTTGTAGCCCTTGGCCACCGCCTCCTTGACCTTCTCTAGGCCGTCGGCGCTGGACAGGTGGACGATGTAGATCGGCTGGTCCGTGAACCGGGACAGCTCGATGATCCGGTGCACGGCCTCTTCCTCCGCCAGCGCCGGATGCGACCGCCAGTGGTATTCCGGCGTCAGTTTGCCTTCCGCCGTAAACTGTTTGGTTAGCACGTCGATCATGTCGCCGTTTTCGGCGTGCACCATCAACAACCCGCCGTTCTTGCCGACGGCATTGAACACGCCGATGATCTGCCCGTCGTCAATCTGCAGCGCGCCCTTGTACGCCATGAAGCACTTGAAGGACGTCACGCCCTTGCGGATGATCGCGGGGATCTCCTTGGCGATTGCCTCGTTGAACTCCGTGATGGCCATGTGGAAGCCGAAGTCCGCCACCGCCTTCTTGGCTTTCTCCTGCCACGCCGCCACCGCCTCGGCCAGTGGCTTGCCCTTGGCCGGAATGATGAAGTCGATGACCGTGGTGGTGCCGCCGCACAACGCCGCCTTGGTCCCCGTCTTGAAGTCGTCGGCGCTCACCGTCCCCATGAACGGCAGCTCGAAGTGCGTATGCACGTCGATGCCGCCCGGGAAGACGTATTTGCCCTTCGCCGAAACGACCTGGTCGCCCTTCGTTGCCGGAAGATCCCGGCCGATGGCCGCAACGGTTTCGCCTTCGATCCGGATGTCGGCGATGCCGACGTCCGCCGCCGTCACGACGGTGCCGCCCTTGATGATGATCGCCATGATTGCCTCCTGCGGATTCGGACTACGGAAGAAGTTTGGTCATGTCCTCATAGGTCTCGGGCCGGCGGTCGCGGAAGAACTGCCACTTGTCGCGGGTTTCCCGGATCTGGTCGAGGTTGAGGTCGGCGACGACGAGTTCATCCTTGTCCTCGCTGCCCTCGGCCAGGATCTGGCCGAGGGGATTGACGAAGTAGCTCGTGCCGTAGAAGCGGCCGATGTTCCAGGGCTTCTCCTCGCCCACGCGGTTGATGTTGCCCATGAAGAAGCCGTTGGCCACGGCATGGGCGGGCTGCTCGACCTTCCAGATGTACTGGGAGATGCCGGCGCAGGTGGCGGACGGATTGAAGACGACTTCCGCGCCGTGCAGCGCCAGGAGGCGCGCGCCTTCCGGGAAATGGCGATCGTAGCAGATGTAGACGCCCACATTGCCATAGCGCGTCTCGAACGTCGGATAGCCCAGATTGCCGGGCTTGAAATAATACTTCTCCCAGAATCCGCCGACCTGCGGGATGTGGTTCTTCCGGTATTTACCGAGATATTTCCCGTCGGCGTCGATGACGGCCGCCGTGTTGTAATAGACGCCGGTCATGGCTTCTTCATAAATGGGGACCACCAGCACCATCTGGTGCTTCTTGGCGTATTCCTGCATCAACTTCACCGTCGGGCCGTCCGGGATCTTCTCCGCCGTCCGGAACCACTTGGGATCCTGCGCCGGGCAGAAATACGGAGTATTGAAGATCTCCTGCAGGCACAACATCTGCACGCCCTTCTTGCCGGCTTCGTCGATCAGGGGCAGATGCTTCTGGATCATGGCGTCCACGATCTCTTTCATGGAGCCTTCGCCCTCCTGGAGGGGCAGGGAACACTGGATCAGTCCGGCTTTAACGATGCGCGCCATGGTCTTGCTCCTTACAGGGCCGGCATCCGGGCAGGATGTTTTCCCTGCCGGCGGCCATGCCGGCCGATGGGTCGAACTATCCAAGAACGGGGTGGAAAGGTAAAGCCGTTTTGCGGAAATTCTCCGGATCGTGGCGCATCTGCGATTGGGTGCATCTGGCCTGGGATCTGGCACCACCGGGCATGGGCGGCTGTCATC
>DMJA01000139.1 GCA_003451935.1 Verrucomicrobiota bacterium
GGTCAGTGCAGGGCGCGGAGGAGAGGGGGCCAGGCTTCGGGGGGGAGTTCTTCGGCGCGCGCCGTTGGAGGGATGCCGGCTTTTTCAAGGGCGGGAAGGGGGGCGGGCACAAGGTCGCGCAGGGAGCGGGCCATCGTCTTGCGGCGGCGCGAAAAGGCGTGGCGGAGCAGGTCGCGCAGGGCGAGTTCATTGGCGGGGCCGCCGAGGGGGGCGGCGCGGAGAACGAGCTTCGAAATGGAAGACTGCACCTCGGGCGGGGGCCAGAAGCAGGAGGGGGAGATGTGCTTGACCGTGGAAATGGCGTAGTGCCGTTGCATCAGGATGGACAGCAACCCGTAGTCGTCGGTGGAAGGCTTGGCTTCGAGGCGTGCCGCGACCTCTCGCTGGATGGTCACGACGATCAGCGCGGGGGGATTCGGGATGGCGGTGAGTTCGACGAGCAGGCGGGCGGCGATGGCATAGGGCAGGTTGGCGACAAGCTTCATGCCGGGGCGCGGGAAGAGCGCCGGGAAATCGCAATCGAGGACGTCGGAGTGGATTAACGTCAACTTGGGGGAGTCCGCGAACCGTTCGCGCAAGTAGGGGGCGAGGCGGTTGTCCTTCTCCACGGCGGTCAGGGCGCCGGCGCGGGAAAGCAGGGCGTCGGTCAGGACGCCGAGGCCGGGGCCGACCTCGACGACGGCATCGTCGGGCCGCAGCTCGGCGGCGTCGAGCAGGATGTTCAGGATGTTGCGGTCGATCAGGAAATTCTGGCCGAGAAGGCGCGAGGGGTGGAAGTCGAGCTGCGTCAGCAGGGCCCGGACTTCGGAGGGTCGCGTCAGATTGGGAGGGTTGGCCATTTTGGGGGTGTCATTCGCCATGGGGTTTTGCTATTGGAAATCAAGGGTAGGAGCTGCCATGAGAGATGCCGAGAAAAAAATTTGGGAGCGGGGCGCGCTGGGACCGGAATGCGAGCGGCTGCGGGCGGCGGGACGGAAGATCGTGTTCACCAATGGCGCGTTCGATTTGATGCACGCCGGGCACGCAACCTACCTGCAGTTTGCCCGGAAGCAAGGCGACGTGCTGGTTGTTGCGCTGAACACGGATGCCAGCGTCCGGCGCTACAAGGGGGAGAAGCGGCCAATCATAGACGGGCAGAACCGCGCACGGATGATGGCGGCGCTGGAATGCGTGGACTACGTGACGTTCTTCGACGAGGACGAGCCGAAGGAATTGATCGCCGAGCTGCAGCCGGACGTGCTGGTGAAGGCCGAGGACTGGGCGCATTATGTCAGCGGGCGGGACATCGTCGAGGCGCGCGGCGGCAAAGTGGTGCTGGCGCCGATGGTCGAGGGGCTTTCGACGACGAAGCTGATCGAGAAGATCGTGCAGGCCTACGGCGCGGGGTAGAGCAGGAAGGTGGGGTAGCCTTGGATGGCGAAGGGGGCGAGGAGGCTGCGGGCGGGGTCGCGGTTGGGGTCGTCGGCGAGGATCTGGATGGGGAAATAATCTGTTAGTTTTTCGACGATGGCGGGGTCGCGGAGGGTGGTGGCGTCCATGAGCTTGCAGACTTTGCACCAGTGGGCGCCGAAATCGAGGAGGACGGGCTTGCCGGAGGCGGATGCCTCGCGGAGGAGGGCGTCGAAGGTTTCGGGGGAGACGGTGGCGAGGTCGATGTGGCGGAAGGCGGATGAAGCCGGCTGTTCGCCGGGGGATGCGCGAAGGGCCGTGGCGGCGTTCCACGCGTAGTAGAGGGCGAGGAGCAGGATGAGCACGCCGAAAATCTTTTTAACTTTTTCCATCCACGCGCCGGGCTTGGGGAGGATGGCGAGGCCGGCGGCGGCGAGAGGCCAGGGCAGGGCCATGCCGAGGCCGAGGAGGAAGGGGAGGGCGAGGGCGAGGGAGATGCCTTGGGCGTAGAGGGAGCCGGACAGCGCGAGGACGGCGATGAGGACGGGCGCGACGCAGGCGCCGGCGAGAATGGCGGAGATGCCGCCCATCATGAGGATGGCGGGGAGGCGGGCGCGGCCGGCGATTCCCCCCGTTTTCCTGAAACGGCTGAAGTCGAGCTGCCAGACATCGAACATGGCAAGGGCGAGGGCGAAGAAGAGGACGGCGATGGCGCCGTTGAAGACGGGCGAGGAGTTGATGGCGCCGAAGACGGAGCCGGTGAGGACGACGACGAGGCCGAGCGCGCCATAGACGAGGGCCATGCCGAGGCCGTAGACGAGGCCGAGGCCGAAGCGGGCGGAACGCGAGGCGTTGGTGCCGCTGGCGCCGATGATGGCGAGGTTGATGGGGATCATCGGCAAAACGCACGGCGTGAGGTTGAGCAGGAAGCCACCGATCAAGATCAGCAGAATGGAGGGGAGGACGCCGTGGCGGAGGTAGAACTGCGCGGGGTTGTCGAGGAACAACTTCCAGGCGTAAAGCGTGGCGGGAGGGGCGGCGGCCGGATCGAGGAAGGCGAGGAAGGCGGGGACGTCGGCATAGCCGACAAGACGGCGGGGCTCGCCGCGGAGCACGGCGGGCCCGGAGGTTTCTTGCACGGTGGGCGCGGCCGCCGGGGGATGGTCCAGGGCAAGGGTGACGTTCTCGGGCAGGAAGCAGACGGCGCCGGCGCAGCCTTGGAAATGGACGACGACGGAATCGGAGGCAGGCGGGGCGTAGAAGGCGGCGAAAGGTTTGGAATAGGAGGGTTCGATGTCGTTGGGGTCGTTGACATCGGGCGCGGGAACGGAGAGAGGGGCGAGGGGGGGGCCGGAGGGATCGGCGACGGAGAAGCTGGCGTAGAGGTGGTGGTCGGGGGGGAAGTCGAAAGCTACGCGGAGGGCGGGCTGGCTTTCGAAGGTGTCGCGCGCGGCGGTGACGGTGAAGGGGGAGGCGGCGGCGGGGAGAAGGAGGAAGGAAGAAGGCAGAAGGCTGAAGGCGAGGAGGGTTTTCCACAGTGTGGAAAATAGTTTTCCACAG
>DMJA01000061.1 GCA_003451935.1 Verrucomicrobiota bacterium
CGTTGAAGGCGTCCACGAGGGTGCGAAGGGGGGCCTCGCCAATGGTGGCGAGGGTTTCGTGCAGCAGCTCGGCACCGTGCCGCCCGGCGAGTCCGGCGCGTCCGTCGCGCGTGGCAAGGGTGTCGGGCATGTGGCGCAGGAGCGCGAGCAGCAGCGGTTCGGCGGAAGGCACGCCGGGCGGCCGCGCGGATTTGGGCAGGCTGGCGGCGATTTCGGAAATGGGCAGCAGGCTTTTTGCCGCGGCAATGCGGTCGTGCAAAACCTTTTCCGTCCGCTCGACCCGGGTGGCGGAGAATTCGCTGAAGAACCCGCGGTAGAGGACGATGCGTCCGGGGACCAGCTGCGAGAGAAGCAGAAAGGCGCCGACCGGGGAGGTCCCGCCCCAGGGGGAGCCGTTGTGCGTGGCGAGCGCTGGGGCATCGAGGACGCCCCCGGCGGAATGGAGGGCGTCCACGGCTGCGCGGTACAAGGGATCGGCGGCGCCGAGCGGCAGGGCCTGGCGGAGAGCCTTGAAGGCGAGGCCTAGGAGCTGGCGCGCGCGTTCACGGGTGAGTCCGAGCTTGAAGCCGGTTTCGCGCAGTTTGGCTTCGTGCCGGTCCAGCGGGGCGGCCGGATCTTCCAATCCATAGTGCAGGTGGACGACGTCGGCCAGGCGCGGCGTCAGGAAGAGGGCGAGCCATTCCACGAGATTGAGCGGGGGCGGGCGGCCTTCGCAGGCGGCGCAGGCGTAGGCGGCGACGCGCGACAACAGGGCGCGGTCGTCGGCGTCGAGCTTTTCGCCGGCGGGCAGCGGCTTGCACAGGTCGCCCAGCGTGGCCAGTCCGCTGGCGTGCAGGACGGCGAGAATGCGCGCAGGCAGGCCGCTGGCCTGCAGGGCGCCGTGGCGAAGTCCGTCCGCGCCCGGGAATGGAGCGCGCGCCGAAGTCACAGGTTCGGACCGGTGGAGGAGGCGAGCAGCGCCTCGTATTCGGCTTCGGTGAGGAGCTTCTTCTCGAGGGCGAGTTCGCGCAGGGTCTGGCCTGTGGCGAGGGATTCCTTGACGAGTTCCGCGACGCGGTCGTAGCCGAGGCGCGGGTTGAGCAACGTGGGCAGGCCCGCGCTGCGCTCGAGGTTGCGGCGGCAGGCTTCCTCATCGGCGGAGATGCCGGCGATGCATTTGTCGGCGAGGATGCGCACCGCGGCGGAAAGCAGCTTGGCCGCCTGGAGGGTGTCGGCGCCGATGAGCGGCATATGGGTGTTGAGCTCGAGCTGGCCCGCGCCGCAGGCGAGGGCGACAGCGTGATCGAGGCCCTGCGCCTGCATGCAGACCATGTTGACGGCCTCGCAGATGGAGGGGTTGATCTTGCCGGGCATGATGCTGGAGCCGGGTTCGACGGGCGGCAGGCGGATTTCGCCGATGCCGGTGAGGGGGCCGGAGGCCAGCAGGCGCAAGTTGTTCGCGATCTGCTGCAAATCGAGCGCGCAGGAACGGAAGGCGGCGGAGAGCGCCGAGAAGTCGGTCATGAACTGCGTCAGGTGGATGCCATCCTCGGCGTGGCGGAACTCGCCGCCGGTCTCCTCGTTGAGGGCCACCATGATTTCGGCGCGGAAGGAGGGCTTGGTGTTGATGCCGGTGCCGACGGCGTTGCCGCCAATGCCGAGCTCGCGCAGGCGGGCGGCGGCGTCGCGGATGCGGGCGGCGGCGAGGGCGATGGCGCGGGCGTAGGCGCCGAATTCCTGGCCGAGGGTGACGGGCACGGCGTCTTGCAAATGCGTGCGCCCGGTCTTGAGGAGGCCCGCGAATTCGGCGGCCTTGGCGTGCAGGATTTTTTCGAGCGCGGACAGCGCATCGAGCAGGAGGAGGGTCTGGCCGAGGACGGCGATCTTTGCGCCGGAGGGAAAGCAGTTGTTGGTGGACTGGCCCATGTTGACGTCGTCGTTGGGATGCACGGGCGATTTGGCGCCGCGTTTTCCTCCGAGGGATTCGTTGGCGAGGTTGGCGAGCACCTCGTTGAGGTTCATGTGCGAGGAGGTGCCCGAGCCGGCCTGGTAGAGGTCGATGGGGAATTCGCGGTCGTGCGCGCCGGAGAGCACGGCGCGGCAGGCGTCCACGATGGCGTTCTCCTTTTCGGCGGACAGGAGCCCCAGTTTGGCGTTGGCGCGGGCGCAGGCGAGCTTGAGCAGGGCCATGCCGTGGATGATCTCGATGGGCAGGGGGGTGCCGGAGAGCCGGAAGTTTTCGATGGAGCGCGAGGTCTGCGCGCCGTAGAGCGCGTCGGCGGGGACGTTGCGGGGGCCGAGGGAATCGTGTTCGGTGCGGGTGGGTTGCGTCGTTGTCATGGTGCAGGGAAGAATAGTCGGGGGGGGGCGGAATCTCAATATCCAATAAACAATATTCAATTTCCAATGTCCAAGTTGGGCTTGGAGGGGGAGGGGGGGATGAGATAATAATACAGCCAATGGAACAGCCTGCTAAGAACCTGACCGAAGTAAAGAAGCGCGCGGAATTGTTGCGCGCGGAGTTGGAGCGGCACAACCGCCTGTACTACATGGAGGCGAAGCCGGAGATTTCGGACCGCGAGTTCGACCGGTTGATGCGCGAGCTGCAGGACCTCGAGGCGGCGCATCCGGAGCTGGCGACGGCGGATTCCCCGACGCGGCGGGTGGGGGGCGAGCCGCTCGAAGGCTTCCAGCAAGTGAAGCATGCCGTGCCGATGATGTCGCTCGACAATACCTATAGCATCGAGGAGATGCGCGAGTTCGACGCGCGGGTCCGCAAGGCGCTGGGGGTGGAGTCGGTGGATTACGTGATCGAGCCGAAGGTGGACGGGGTATCCATCAGCCTGCGCTACGAACAGGGCGTGCTGAAGGTCGCGGCGACGCGGGGGGACGGGAAGACGGGCGATGACATCACGGCGAACGCCAAAACCATCCGATCGATTCCGCTGCGGATTCCGTCGGACGCGCCGGTGCTGGAGGTGCGCGGCGAGGCTTATCTGGGGAAGGCCGCGTTCGAGAAGATGAACGCGGAGCGGGAGAAGGCGGGGGATGCCTTGTTCGCGAATCCGCGCAACGCGACGGCGGGCTCGCTGAAGCAGCTCGATCCGAAGGTGGTGGCGACACGGCCGCTGGCGGCGGTGTTTTACGCCGTTGGCGCGCTGGAGGGCATCGGGTTCGAAACGCAGGCGGACGTGCTGCGGGGGCTGAAGAAGCTGGGGTTCCCGGTGGCGAAGCTGTGGTGGGAGTGCCATGGCATCGAGGAGGTCATTGCGCGCGCGGAGGAATTGCAGCGGCGCGAAGGCGAGCTGGAATACGAGATGGATGGCGCGGTGGTGAAGGTGAACCGGCTGGCCCTGTGGCGGCAGCTGGGCACGACGGCGAAGGCACCGCGCTTTGCGATGGCTTACAAATATTCGCACGAGCAGGCGCAGACCATCTTGCGGGGCATCACGCTCCAGGTGGGCCGCACGGGCGTGCTGACGCCGGTGGCCGAGCTGGAGCCGGTGGAACTGGCGGGCTCGACGATCTCGCGGGCCACGCTCCACAACGAGGACGAGGTCAAGCGCAAGGACATCCGCAT
>DMJA01000021.1 GCA_003451935.1 Verrucomicrobiota bacterium
CGCTACTATTGCGGCGACGCCCACGACAATTCCCATGACGCCCTTGGCGACGTCCTGGCCACCATCCGCGTGCTCGACGGCCAGTTCCGGAAATATCCCGAACTCCCGGCCGACATGGACAGGCTCAACGAATACTGCGATCCGCGGGACCCGGCCTGGGTGGACCGCAACGGCCGCCTCAAGTGGGCCAAGGGCGAGGTCGTGTTCAATTTCGGCAAGTTCCAGGGCCAATCCCTGCGCGAGGCCGTCGTCAACGACCCCAACTTCATCACCTGGCTGCTGCGCTCCGATTTCCCCGACGACACCAAGCAGATCGTCCGCGATGCCGTCGGCGGAAAATTCCCGGCGCCGCCCGCGCCGACGGCCTGAGGCTCCAAGCAAAAAGGCCGCCCCGGACGGGCGGCCTTTTTTTCGTCGGAAGCATCCTACGCGTCCATCACCCGCTCGACGGTCAGGTCGGGGCTCAGGCGCTCGCGCATTTCGGCCTCGATTCCGTTCTTGAGCGTCATCATCGCGTGCGGGCAGGCATGGCACGCCCCGTGCAAGCGCAGGTTCACCGTGTTGCCTTCCATGGAGACGAATTCCACGTCGCCGCCGTGCCCTTGGATCAGGGGGCGGATCTCTTCGATGAACTGGACGACCTTCTCTTGCATCGCTGTCTCTCCTTTGGATTGAAAATGTGCGCAAAACCTACCCCGGCCCCCCGCTTTTTGCAAGCGCCACCCAGACACAAAAAAAACGACGGTGAATCCAAATAGGAAATCACCGCCGTTCATTCACCGGACCGCATTGCACGGCCCGGCACTGGGGAAGAATTTACTTCTTCGCCTTCTTCGCCGCCTTCTTAGCGACCTTCTTGACCGCCTTCTTCGCGGGCTTCTTCGCGGCCTTCTTAGCCTTCTTCACTGCCATTTTGTATTTCCCCCCCTTCCAACCTGACGCACAAAGGCGGTCAGGGTATTCTTGAAGTGGTTCATGGAAACATTGTCCTGTGTTTCGTTTTCGCTTAAATCGCTTGCCGGGATTTCCGCAGCCCCGATGCCGCGCCGGAAATTTTGAAGGCCGGAAAATATTTTTTGAACCATCTTCATCTCGTTGAACAACACAGTAATGCGAAGTTATTAACAGCGTCAATAGATTTTCGAAATATTTTTCACTTTTTTTTCTGCGCGGAAATTTCCTCCAGGATGGCCAGCAGCCATCCCGCGCACTTGCTTTTCGCCGCGAGCGCCATGCGCATCGACCGGCCGTCCGCGCAAAACACCGTCAGCGCGTTGCGGTCCGTCTCGAAGCCGCGGTCTTTTTTTGACACGTCGTTCGCCGCGATCACGTCGAGATGCTTCGCGCGCAGCTTGCGCCGCGCTTCGGACGCGATGCGATCCGTCTCCGCCGCGAAGCCGCAGAACACCTGCGTCTTCTTTTTCATCGGCGCGATCGTCTGCAGGATGTCGGGCGTGGCGACCCACTCGATGCGCGGCGGCCCGGCGCTCTTCTTCAGCTTGCGCGCCGCGATGCGCTTTGGCCGCCAATCGGCGACCGCGGCGGCCATCACCAGCACGTCGCACCCGCGCAGGTTTTTCTTCACCGCCGCGAGCATCTCGTCCGCCGTCCCCACGCGCACGATTTTCGCGCCGCGCGGCGGCTCGATCGACACCGGACCGGAAACGAGGCAAACCTGGTGCCCCGCGCGCAGCGCCGCCGCGGCAACCGCATACCCCATCTTTCCGCTCGACCGGTTGCTGATGAACCGCACGGGATCCAAGGGTTCCCGCGTCGGCCCCGCTGTCACCAGCACCTTCACGCCGTCAGCCCGCTTCGATCTTTCGCTCGACCGCGCGGATGATGCCCTCGAGGTCGCCCAGCCGCCCCTCCCCCACGTCGCCGCACGCCAGCTCGCCCTTGCCGGGCGGGAGGATCGTCGCGCCGCGCTTTTTCAGCGTCGCCACGTTGTCCTGCACCGCCGGGTTCCTCCACATCCGCGTGTTCATCGCCGGGGCCACCAGCAGCGGCGCGTCCATCGAAAGCGCGGCGCAGCTCAGCACGTCGTCGGCGAAGCCATGCGCCAAGCGCGCCAGCGTCTGCGCGGAGCATGGGGCCACCACCATCGCCGCCGCGCCTTCGGACAGCCCGAGGTGCGTATAGGTCTCCTGTTCCATCTCGGCGAAGCTGCCGTGGGCGACCGGGTGGCCGGTCAGCGCGCGGAAGGTCAGCGGTCCGACGTACTGCGTCGCGCAGGCGCTCATCACGACCCACACGTCCCAGCCCTTTTTCATCATCAGCCGCGCCAGCTCCNNCTCCGCCGCCTTGTAGGCCGCGATCGAGCCGGTCACGCCCAGCAGAACCTTTGGTTTTTCAGCCATGATATTCCTCGCGGCGGTTGACGTTGCGGTGGCGCTCGGCCAGGATGATGGCGCGCATGTGGTCGTAGGCCTCGGCGAGGTCGTCGTTCACGACCATGTACTTGTATTCCTTCCAATGGGCGATCTCTTCGCGCGCCTGCTTCATGCGCTTCTCGATCGTTTCCAAGCTGTCGGTTCCGCGCACCACCAGCCGGTTCCGCAGCACCTCCGTCGAGGGCGGCACCACGAAGATATCCACCAGCGTCCGCTTCAGCGGGTCGCCTTCGGGCGCGTTCGCGATGCACTGGCGGACCGCCGCCGCGCCCTGCACGTCCAGGTTCATCAGCACGTCGCAGCCGTCCTCCAGCGCCGCCACCACCGGGCCCTTGGGCGAGCCATAGCGGTTGCCGTGGACAATCGCGCTCTCGATGAAGCCCCCCGCCGCCAGCTTCTCCTCGAAATCCTTCATCGTCATGAAATAGTAGCTCTTGCCGTCCACCTCGTCGCCGCGCGGGGCTCGCGTCGTCGCCGTGATCGCATAGTGGATGTCCTTGAACTCCTTCTGCAGCTTGTCGCACAGCGTCGTCTTGCCCGCGCCCGACGGCGCCGACACCACGAAGATGATGTTGTTCCAGCTCGGCTTGATCCCGTTCATGTGCCCGTCCTCCTCATTCGATGTTCTGAACCTGTTCCCGGATCCGCTCCAGCTCGGCCTTGAACGCGATCACCCGCCGGGTGATCTCCCCGTCGTTCGCCTTCGAGCCGATGGTGTTGATTTCGCGGCCCATCTCCTGCACCAGGAAATCCAGCGTGCGCCCGGCCACGCCGCCCGTTTTCAGCACCCCGGCCGCCTGCTTCAAGTGGCTGTCCAGCCGCACCCGCTCCTCGGCGATGTCCGACTTGTCGGCGAACAGGGCGACCTCTTTCAGCAACCGCTCGTCGCCGGCCAGATCCGCCCCCGGCAGCGCCTCTCCGATGCGTTTCAGCAGGTTCGCGCGATAGGTTTCCGCGACGGCCGGGGCCCGCGCCCCGATTTCGCGCGTCCAGCCCGCCAAGACCTTCAGGCGCGCCCGCAGGTCGCGGCCCAGCGC
>DMJA01000168.1 GCA_003451935.1 Verrucomicrobiota bacterium
CGCCAGCGCCCCCATCCGCTCGGCACGCGCCTCCCCGCCGCGCCCGGCCTCCTTCTCCAGCATCTGCGCATCGAGGCGCAGGCTCGACATCGGATTGCGGAAATCGTGCACGATGCCGTTCGCCAGCACGCCGGAAAACGCCAGATGCTCCTCGCGGCGGCGATCGCGCTCGCGGCGCTCCTCGCGCCGCGCCATCCACGCCACCAGCGCCAGGCAGACCGCAAAGCAGGCCGCGATGGTCGCCAGGCTCAGGCGGTACAGGGAATCGATCGCGCTCCTCGCGGGCCATTCCTCGCGCTCCACTGCGCGGCGGCGCAGCCCCAGCTCCAGCGCCACCGATTCCGTCCGCGGATTCGTCACCGCCACCAAAAAGGTCACCACCGGAATCTGCCCCTCCCCCGCCGACAGCCGCTGGCGGCCGATCGTCACCGGCCCCTCGAAATGGAAATCGCCGGCATCCGCCACCGCCCCGACTTCATCCGCGTGTTCCTGGAACAGCGTCACGCCGCCGCGCCGGACCGCCACGAATTCCAGATCGCCCTCCACTTCGCGCAGCGACCGCAGCAACCCCGAGAATTCGCGCCAGGCGTTCGCATCCCCGCCCTCGGCCGCGGCGGCCGCCCGCAGCGCCAGGCTCATCGCCAGCCACTGGCCGCGGTCGGCCACCGCCTGGGCCGCGGCCTGGTGCGCCGCCCGGCTGTGCCAGCGCCGCAGCACGAACAGGCCGCCCGCCGCCAAGAGGGCGATCAACGCCACCCACGCCGCCGCCGACCAGGCAAAGGAAATCCGCCGATGTCCAGGTTGCACCATGTCGCCGCATTCTATCCCGCCGGCCCTTTCCCGCAAGTTTTTACGGTTGTTTTCCGCTTTTCGTGCGGTATCTTTTGCCCGTCATGAGCAAAGTGCTTCCCATCCGAACCTATGGCGACCCGGTCCTGCGGGAACCGGCCCGCCCCGTGGCGGCCATCACGCCGGAAATCCAGGCCTTTATCGACGACCTGTTTGCGACCATGCGCGCCTCGCAGGGCGTCGGCCTCGCCGCCCAGCAGGTGGGCCGCACCGAATCCGTCTGCGTCATCGAGCTCCCCGAGTCCTACGATGTGGAAGACGAGAAGGGCCCCCGCCTGAATCCCGACGTGCCGCTCAAGCTCGCCCTCGTCAATCCGAAGATCGTGGAAGAATCCGACGACACCTGCAGCATGGAGGAGGGGTGCCTCAGCTTTCCCGACATCCGCGGAAACGTCGAGCGCCCCTGGAGCGTCGTCATCGAGCACCTCGGACTCGATGGCCAGCCCAAGCGAACCCGGCTGAACGGGTTCTTCGCCCGGGCCGCCCAGCACGAACTGGACCACCTGGCCGGAAAGCTGTTCACCGACCGCTTCACATACGTCAAGAAGCTCGCCATGCGCACCAAGCTCAAACATCTCCAGGCCGAGACGCTGGAAAAAATGCACGCCTCCTGATTCCGGAAGTTCCATGAATCCCGCCCTGGCCCCGATCTTCGCCCGACGCAGTGTTCGCCGCTTCCAAGACAAGCCCGTCCCGGAGGCCGTCCTCCAGGACGTGCTCGAAGCCGCGATGGCCGCCCCGTCCGCCAACGCGAAGGACCCGTGGGAAATCATGGTTGTCCAGAAGCCCGATGTCCTGGCGAAAATCGCCGACGGCCTGCCCTACGGCAAGATGCTCGCCAGCGCCCCTGTCGGATTTGTCGTTTGCGGCGATCTGCAGCGTGTCAACGGGCAGCACCTGTCCTATCTGCTGCAGGACGCCTCCGCCTGCATCGAAAACCTGCTGCTCGCCCTTTCGATGCTGGGTTTCGGCGGCGTCTGGCTGGGCGTGCATCCGCGCGAAGACCGCATCGCCCACTTGCGCGGCCTCTTTCATCTGCCCGGGCACATCCTCCCCATCGGCGTCATCGCCGCCGGATATCCCGCTGAAACCCACGCCCCCCGCACCCGTTTCGCCGCCGCCCGCGTCCACCGCGAACAGTGGTGAGGGTCAGAATCCCCGCTGAATCGAAAACGTCGCGCGCGGATCCTCGCCACTGGCGGGCGTTTCATATCCCACCCAAAGCCCCTCGATGGGCAGGCGGATTTCCACGCCGCGCAGGCTGCTGTCCATGCTCATGGGCGACAGCACATCCGCCATCATCGGCCGATCCACCTTCAACCGGAAATCCGGCACGTTGTCCGGCAACAGCCACGGCAGGCGCATCCGGTCCATCGTCGAACGCAGCAGCGGCGACCCCAGCGTCAGCAGCGGGGAGGAACCGTCGGCCGGCACCGGCTCCTGCGCCGCCGCGCCGGCCGCCGCCGCCAGCACCGCCGCCAGCGCCTTGGATTTCCAGCTCCGATTCACAGGCGCATCCTACCCCGCGCCCCGGCGTTGCGCCATGCCAAAGCCCGCGCATTCCTCCGGGGCCCGCCCATGGATTTCGAATTCATCGGGAATGTTCAGGCTCCAAGCCCACATCCCGGTCCATTTGTCTCGCCAAGGACGCGAAGATCGCAGAGAAGCTTATGCGATGCCCGAAGCCTCTTGACGAACTTGGCGCTCTTTGCGAGAGGAATTCTTCGGCTCGGATGCCCGATCTCGCCAGGTCAACGCCCCGGCCGACATAGACGGTTCAGACAGGAACTTCTCGGATAAAATTGGATTTCGCTTTTCCCCCGCCGCCGCCCCCGCTACAGTCTGGCCGACTTCATCAAACAGGCAGGAGACCGAACATCATGGCAGGCATTTTCAAGGCATATGACATCCGCGGCATCTACGGCGAAACCCTCACCGACGACGTGGCATTCAAAATCGGGCGCGCCATCTTCGCTTTTCTCGGATGCAAAAAGGTTGTCGTCGGCCGCGACATGCGCCCCCACTCCAAGCCGCTGTTCGACGCCCTCGCCCGCGGGCTCACCCTCCAGGGCGCGGAGGTCGTCGATCTCGGCCTCTGCTCCACCCCCATGTCCTACTACGCCAACAAGCTCCTCGGCGCCGACGCCTCCGTCATGATCACCGCCTCCCACAATCCCGGCCCGTGGAACGGGTTCAAAATCTGCCGCGCCAACGCCATTCCCCTCTCCGGCGCCACCGGCATCCTCGACATCGAGCGCATCGTCCAGGAAGAGGACTTCGCCCCGGTCGCCCCCGCCAAGGGCCGCATCGCCGCCTACGATATCATTCCGGCCTATGTGGAGCACTTCCGCGCCTTCGCCGACATCCGCCGTCCCCTGAATGTCCTCGTGGACTACGCCAACGCCATGGGCATCCTCGAAGCCAAGGTCTTCGAGGGCCTGTTCAACATCACGCCGCTCTTCGACACCCTCGACGGCACCTTCCCCAACCACGAGGCCAACCCCCTCGACACCCACACCCTTGCCGCCGCGCAGAAGGCCGTCCGCGCCGGAAAATACGATTTCGCCGCCTGCTTCGACGGCGACGCCGACCGCGTCGGCTTCCTTGATGAAAAAGGCGACATCATCCCCATGGACATGATCACCGCCCTCATCGCCAAGACGATGCTGGAGAAGAACCCCGGCGCCAACATCTTCTACGATCTGCGCTCCTCCTGGTCCGTCAAGGAAGTCATCCTCGAAAGCGGCGGCATCCCCAACCAGAGCCGCGTCGGCCACGCCTTCATCAAGTCCCAGATGCGCGAGAAGGACGCCCTCTTCGCCGGCGAACTTTCCGGCCACTATTACTTCAAGGAAAACTCCTTCGCCGAATCCTCCGCCCTCGCCGTCCTGTTCATCGCCAACCTCGTCTCGCAGTCGGACCAGCCCCTCTCGCAGCTCATCGCCCCCATCCAGCGCTACTTCGCCAGCGGCGAAATCAATTCCACCGTCGCCGACGCCCCGGCCGTCCTCCACAAGCTCCGCGCGAAATACGCCGATGCCGCCATCCTCGAGCTCGACGGCCTCAGCTTCGAATATCCCACCTGGTGGTTCAACGTCCGCTCCTCCAACACCGAACCCCTCGTCCGCCTCAACCTCGAGGCCAAGACGAAGAAGGAAATGGAAGCCAAGCGCGACGAAGTCCTCGCGTTGATTCGCGGCTGACGCTGCGGATCAGGCGGTTAGGCTGTAGTCTTTTAGGCTGTCGGTGGGGCGAATCCTCCGGATGAGCCGGGCGGCTCGGCTGTCGGCTCGACCGTGAGTGACCGTTTGCGGGGCGGGCCGCCCCACGACCTTGCGTCGTGGGAGGCAAACGTTGGCTCCCCCGCCACACAAGGTGGCGGGGCCTGCCCGAACCATCACCGCAACCCACATATGCAAGACTCAATAACTGCCTAAACTTGCCCCCAGAACCGGACCTCCGGTTCCAATTCAAAGCCGAACTTTTCCCTCACCGTAACCGCCATCCGCGCCGTCAGCCTCGCCACGTCCCGCGCCGTCGCCCCTGGCCCCGCGATCACGATGTTCGCATGCTTCTCGAAAACATAGGCCCCGCCTTCGCGCATCGCCTTCGCCCCGGCCTGCTCCAGATATTTTCCCGCCGCGCGCCGGTGCCCCCCCGCAGTCTCCGGCGGCAGGTTCTTGAAGAAACTGCCCGCCGTCGGCAACACCCGCCAATCCGGATGCTTCTCCCGCCGCTTCGCCAGAATTTCCTCACGCTCCGCCACAAGCTTTGCCCGGTCGCCCGCCGTCGCGCGGAACCACGCCCGCACCACCACGTCGCCCGTCTGCGGCAAGGACGAACCACGATACCCAAAGTCCAACTCGGCGCGGGAAATCGATTTTTTCTCCCCGGCCCGCGTCAGAACTTCCACCCGGTCCAGCACGTCGCCCAGCGCCGAGCCAAACGCCCCCGCGTTGCCGCAAATCCCCCCTCCCACCGTGCCCGGAATCCCCGACGCGAAACCCAGCCCGGCCAACCCCTCGTCCGCCGCGAACCGCGACAACTCATCCAACGCCGTTCCCGCCGACACGCCAATCGTTCCGTCTTCCCGACGGCAATCCGGCAGATTCGACGAAATCCGCAGCACCGCCTCTGGAATTCCCGCATCCGCCACCAGCAAGTTCGCCCCCCGCCCATCACCCGCCACGGCACGCCCGCTGCGTTCCAGCCGCGGAGGATCTCCACCGCCGCCACCGCATCGGCGGCCGTTACCAGTTCACGGCACGCCCCGCCCAACCGGAACGTCGTAAAATCTGTCAGCCATTCCTTCATCGGTTGTATCCCATCCTACGCCACCTCCAGATGAGCGCACAATGGGAAACCCTTTTCTTTCCGTCCGCCTCCCGCTATCCTGCCGCCATGAAGACGAAAGCCTTTCTCCCCCTGCTGGCCTCTTTGGGCCTGGCCGTGGCCGCGCGCGGCGCCTTCCAGATGCCCGACGTCCTCCTTCACGAAGGCCAATCCTGGGAGATCGCCGTTTTCCCTCTCGACGACTGGCAACCGCTCCGCACCGGCGCCCTCTCGCTGTGGTGGGCGCCCAACACCGTGTTCGCCGCCAACCTGCGCGGCTACGTCGCGTCCTGGGAAATCGCCGACGGTCGGCTCTGGTTGACCGGCATCGAAGGCTGCCAGGGGCCCTTCATGGGCGATTACCGGCCCGCCACTTTGGCCAGCCTCTTTCCCGACCAAGCCGACCGGACGCGGATCCCCGCCGATTGGTTCACGGGCCGCCTCTTCTATCCCTCCTTCCGCTTCGGCACCCATCTCCTGCCCCTCGGCGAAACCCGCCGCGAGGCCCAATCGCAATGGGCCATCGA
>DMJA01000137.1 GCA_003451935.1 Verrucomicrobiota bacterium
CGACGATACAGTGTGATGACCGGCATGAGAAATACTCCGAAATAAACTGACTGGAATGCCCCTTTGATTAACATGTCTGCCGAGGTGACTTGATTGACTCTTGTTTTTCCGCCTGGCGATCAGGCGCAATGAACTTCCTCCCTTGCATATGCCGCTTTTTATCGCTTGCCTCTCTACTTATTTTAACCGGATGGTGGCCTTGTTCGCGTTGGCCCCTGAAGTATTTTTTTATTCAATCGCTTACCGATGCCGCGTAACATACCGTTAAAAACATAGCGATGCAGAGGCATGACCGCCCGCCAATACAGGGGACCCAACAGGCCGCGAGGCAGAAACCGGGCGGTGAGCAATAATTCGGTCTGTTTCGGGGTGTGTTCCCTGATGTGGAATTCAAGTAAAGCCTGCCCCGGCAACTTCATCTCTGCAGCCAGTTGCAGGTAGTGAGGTTTCTCCACCTGACAGACCCGCCAGAAATCGAGAGCATCCCCCGGATAGAGCTCGACGGGGCCACGCCGCCCGCGCTGCAGTCCGATGCCGCCCACCAGTCGATCCAAAAAGCCGCGTAGGCGCCAGAGCCAGTTGGCGTGGTACCAACCGGTTGCTCCGCCTATGCATGCGACCGCCTGCCACGTTTCGTCGGCACAGGCCTCCAATACGATCCGCCAGCAGTCCCGGTATTCGGTGCCACCCGCCCATTGCGGATCACCCGCCATGCGCCATTCGGCCAGCGGCACGGGGCCGGCGTCGCTCCAGGAGGTTTCGACCTGGAAATGTTGAGTTCGCTCGAGAGCCAGCCCAATGGCCTCGCGGCTGTCAAGAAGCCGCTGCGGTAGCATTTCACGTATCCTGAAGTCGTGGCAGACCACCGGATTGCGCAGGCCTTCGGTCAGCGGACGGGCCAGCTCGGACGGCACCGGGGTGACCAATGATATCCAGTACGAACTCAGTCGCGGCGTCAGCAGCGGCACCGGGATAATCCACCGCTTTCTCAGTCCGGCTTCTTCGGCATAGATCTCCATGAGTCGCCGATAGGTAACAACCTCCTCCTGGCCAATATCGAACGTTTCTCCACGGGTAGCCTCGTTTTCCAGGCAACCGATCAGATAATGCAGCACGTTGCAGATGGCAATGGGCTGACACGGGGTTTGGACCCAGCGGGGGGTGACCATCACCGGCAGGCGTTCAACCAGATAGCGCAGGATCTCAAAGGATGCGCTGCCTGAGCCTATGATTACTGCCGCACGCAGCACCGTTACCGGAACCCGGCCCAACCGCAAAACCCTGGCCACTTCAGCCCGGGAGCGCAAATGGGGGCTCAAGCCTCGTTCTTCCTCGCCCAGACCGCCGAGGTAGATAATTTTTTCAAGGTTCGCCGCTGCCGCAGCAGCGGCAAAATTTGCGGCGGCCTTCCGGTCGGTTGCGGCAAAGTCGGCGACCGTAGGTCCCATGGAATGGACCAGATAATACGCCGCCCGGCAGCCTGTTGCCGCCTGCATGATCTTCTTTTGATCGAGCAGGTCGGCCGGCCAAACTTCCAGATCCGGATGTGCAGCCCAGGGGCGACTCAGGAGTTTGGCCGGAGTACGGCAAATGGCCCGGACCCGATAGCCGGACTTCAGCAGGCGTGGCACCAGTCTTCCGCCGATATAGCCTGTCGCTCCAGCCACAAGAATTGGTTTGGTATCGTTATATGTCATGACTCGGGAAGCCCCTTCAAACAGTAGAGACTTGTGTGTCCTTATCCAGCCGGCTGCATAAAGAAGGTGCAGCGGGATGAACTGGTCATCATTTTGATTTATCTTATCATGCCGTGGGGCAGGCGCTTAGGTCTGGAACCGGCAATGGACGAAGTATGCACGACTTGCGCTATGCGAGAAAATCGATATTCTTCAAGTCTGAATGATGTTCGACATGGAGCCAGAGGAGGTCGATATGAAGTTTTTCTACCTGATGCTGTTTTTGATTCTTATCGGTCTGCCGTACCGGGCTAACGCTGGTGGTGTGCCAGCGACAGCCTTCTATCAAGTTGGCAACTGGCAGCTTCTTGGCGCCGAATCCCATTACCTCGATCTGGGGCTGGGGGTCTTCGATGCCACCGAAAATAACCATGGGAGCGCAGCAGGCGCAGCACGCCTGGAGCTGCGTGTCGGTAAAAAACTGGGTTTTGTCGGGCCAGCCATTGGTCTGCTTGCCACTACCGATGGCGGCTGGTTCGGTTACGGCGGTCTGTATGCCGATATCGTTTACAAAAACCTTGTTATTACCCCCATGCTTTCAATGGGAGGGTATGAAGAGGGGGACGGTAAGGATCTCGGCGGCACTCTCGAGTTTCGTTCAGTTCTCGGTCTGTCCTGGCAGTTTGCCAACCGCGCCCGTCTCGGACTGCAAATATCCCATATCTCCAATGCCGATATGCACGATAAAAACCCGGGTGCGGAAGATTTCCTGCTAACTTTGGCCTGGCCTTTCTGAGGCGAACCTTCAGAGCTGGTTTTTGCCAGGGTGAAGGAGCAAAAAAACTTCCCCCGCCATTTCAGGGCATGTCGATATTGAACTAGAAAGAGCCTCCAAGTTTTCAGGACTTGGAGGCTCTTTTATGTGCCACACCGATAATTTACAGAGCTGAGATGGACCTGTTAAGCTATCCGTAAGACTGTTCAGTCATGATGTTGATTTGCTATTTTGTCTTCTTGCGCTCGTCCATCACCTTGTAAGCACAGAACTCGCCGCACATGGTGCAGGCGCCGTGTTCCTCATCGACCCCCGATTCGCCACGGCGTTTGCGCGCCAGTGCGGGATCGATGGCGAGGCAGTACTGGGTTTCCCAGTCGAGAGCTTTGCGGGCCTTGCTCATGGCGATGTCTTTTTCCATGGCGCCTGGCAGGCCCTTTACGATATCGGCAGCATGGGCGGCAATGCGGGTCGCCATGACGCCATCGTGTACATCCTGAGCCGTAGGCAGACACAGGTGCTCGCTGGGAGTGACATAGCAGAGAAAATCGGCTCCGGCACTGGCGGCGATGGCGCCGCCGATGGCGCAGGTGATGTGGTCGTAGCCCGGGGCGATGTCGGTGACCAGCGGGCCGAGCACATAGAAGGGGGCGCCGCGGCATAGCTGTTTTTCCAAGCGCATGTTGTCGGCGACCATGTGCAGCGGCACATGGCCCGGTCCTTCGATGATGACCTGTACCCCCTTGGCCCAGGCCCGTTCGGTCAACTCGCCCAGGATCAGCAGTTCGCCGATCTGTGCGCGGTCGGTGGCGTCGGCGGTTGCGCCGGGGCGCAGGCCGTCGCCCAGGCTGAGGGTGATATCGTAGGCGGCCAAAAGGTCCAGGAGATCGTCGAAGGCGTCGTGCAACGGCGATTCGCATCCGGGATGGTGGCGCAACCAGGCCGCCAGCATGGAGCCGCCACGACTGACAATGTCCAGCAGGCGTCCTTGGCGTTCCATGGCGGTCAAGGTTGCACGGGTCACTCCGGCATGGATCGTCATGAAGTCCACACCTTCCTCGGCCTGCTGCTCCACGGTTTTCAGGAAATCCGCCGCCGTCAGGGTCGTGATGTCGCGCCGGGCGCGGGCCAGATCAAAGCCGGTCTGATAGATCGGCACGGTGCCGACCATGAGGGGCGAGCGGTCGAGGATGGCGCGGCGGATTTCGTTCAGGCGCGGCCCGAGGGACAAATCCATGACGGCATCCGCGCCGCAGGCCACGGCCACCTCCAGCTTCTGGAGTTCTTCGGCAAGGTCTGTGTGGTGCGGCGAGGCGCCCAAATTCACGTTGATCTTGGTGGTCAACCCCCGCCCGATGCCGCGCGGTTGCCGGAGCTGACGCCGGTTGTTGCCGGGAATGACGATGCTTCCGTCCGCCAGGCCGGCGCGAATGGTTTCGGGGGGGAGGTACTCGGCGGCGGCCACCGCCTGCATGGCCGGGGTGATGCGTCCGCGTTCCGCAACGCGTTTGAGGGTCATATCCATTCGTTCTCCTGAATTTGTCGTTGAAGGGTTTTCATCGCGAGAGCGGGATCGGTGGCTTCGGCTACGGCGCGGATCACGGCGGCGCAACGGTAGTGGGCGCACGGCAAGGTGGCGACGCGTTCCGCCGTCAGGCCGCCGATGGCGACGATGGGGTGGCGAGAGAGCGCGGCGGCTTGGGCCAGCAGGTCGGGGCCGGTGACGGGGTCCGGGTGGTCCTTGGAGTTGGTTTCGAACAACGGACCAAAACCGATGTAATCCACCGGTTCCGCATTGGCGGCGCGGACCTGGTCGAGGTTGTGCGTGGAAAGCCCCAGCAACCGCTGATTTCCGATCAGGCGACGCACCTCGCCGGGGGGCAGGTCCTCCTGCCCGACATGGATACCATCGGCTTCGCTCAGGATAGCCAGATCGGGGCGGTCGTTGACGATGAAAAGCGTCGAACTGCCCCGCGTGATGGCGCGAAGGGCGCGTGCCACGCGCAGCCACTCGCGGTCGGTTGCGATGCGGGACGGGATTCGCTTGGGCCGAAATTGGATGGCCGGCAAACCGGCGTCCATGGCCCATTCGGCCATCCGTTCATAGCCGGCGGGCGGATCGGTCAGCACCAGATAGAGGCCGCGCCGCAGGCGAGGAGCGCTGGCATTCATGTTCCGAGCTCCGCGAGCATCGCTTGCGCGGCTTTGCGGCCGGAGAGCAGCATGCCGCCGAAGACCGGGCCCATGCGGTGGCCGCCGCAAACAGTGATGGCGGCCATGCCGCTGACGAAAAGGCCCGGATACACCTCCCGGGTGTTTTCCACCGTCTGGCGTTCGCCGTCCTCCGCCGCCATCGGTTTTTCGCCCACCAAGCCGCCCGTCGTTGTATCCAGGCGGACGTTCATCTTACGGACCAGCGTTTCAGCGACGCTGGCCGGATGTCCGGTGGCATCCAGCACGAAGCGGCTATGAATGGTGAGCGGATCGACATGCCATTTCAGATGCCGGATCGCGGTCCAGTTGAGGACGAGTCCCGCGACGCGGTCCTTCTGGATGACCACATCCTCCATGCTCGTCAGGTTGAAGACGGTCAGGCCGGCTTCCATGGCGCGGGCGGCGAGGGCGGCGGCGACATGCACGGCATCCAGCGTATAATAGCCGGGTTCGAATTCCGTGGCGCGCAGGCCGAATTCCACGAGCATTTCCCGGGCGGCCTCCTGCACCACGATTTCATTGAATCCCATGCCTCCGCCCCAGATGCCGCCGCCGATGGCGAGCTTGCTTTCGAAGAGCGCCACTTTCTTTCCCGCCCGGGCCAGATCATGGCCGGCGACCAAGCCGGAAGGCCCGCCGCCTACGATTGCCACGTCCACTTCCAAATGGCGCGTCAACTTTTTGAAATAGGCGTCGATGATCGCCCTCGAGATGGTCACTTCATTCAACATATGCTTTCCTTTCTGTATGGGCAGGTCCGCCGCGCCTGCGGCGAATGGCCATGCCTGACATCACGTGTGTCGCCGCGGACCGGGGGGATGATGCGGATGCCGGCGGACTGCATCTTGCGCAACGCCGCCTCATGGCGGGAGACGTTGCCGGCGGACGCCACGTAGCTGGATGCCCGGCTCGCCGTCAGCCCCTCCAACAAGCCGACCTCGACCGACTTCGGGAGAGCGCTTCGGAGGTCCAGCGCCGTCTTCAGCACACAGCTCGTTGTCAGAAAACCTGCAACCAGTACCTGGCTCAGGCCCCCGCCCGCCAACGCCTGCATGCCTTCAAGGAAGCCGGGCGCGGAAGCGGCGCTTTCCTCAAACTTGGTCACCACCCGTTTCCGGGCGAAAGCGGATGCAGAAAGGCACCATTCGCAGTCCGCTGCATTTCCAGGCACACAGACTCGCGAGAACGGATGCCCCAGATCTCCGCCTGTGAACTGCCCTGGGCTGTACTCCGAGCGAACCAGAACCACTTCATTCGGATAGGGGTACCCCTGAAGAAAGGACTCCAAGGCGCGGACACGCTCTGCGATGACGGCCAGTTCGCCATGGCCAAACGCTTTTGCGAGCGAGCCCTTCAAACGGCAGAACGCATGTTGCGGATCAATGATGAGAAGAAGCCGTTCCATATGCGTTTTCCTTTCGGGGCGGGCAGGAGGGGAAACACGCTTTGAATCTCCGAGTGGGTTGTCGCCGCCTTGTGCGGCTCTCGGTTGCTCCCTGCGCCGGCATTATCCGGATCAGGTTCAAAGGGTATGATCTCAGGCGCTTGTCGCCACCCCTGCTGATGTCCGGGCAAGGTGCCACGATTTCCAGGCCGCTGTCAAGGCGGGGAGGCGCAGCGGTGAAAGGCGCAGTTGACTCCCCGTTTGGAAGCCTTCATGATTCGGGCCTCCCTAGAGAGGAATTGAATCACACATGGCGTTGTTGAGCCTACAGGAAATTTGTGTTCGTTTTGGCGGGCCGTGGTTGCTGGAAGGTGCGACGCTGAACATCGAGCGCGGCGATCGCGTTTGCCTGCTGGGACGCAACGGCGAGGGGAAGTCCACGTTCCTGAAGGTCGCGGCGGGGACGATTGCCCCGGATGCCGGCGAGGTAGTGCGGGCGAGGAACCTCGTGGTTTCGATGATGCCGCAGGTGGTGCCGGCGGAATTGCCGGGAACCGTTCTGGAGACCGTGCGGCAGGGAACGCGTTCCGATCTGGATGCTTGGCACCGCGACACGCAGGCCCGAAAGGTCATTTCCTTGATGGAACTGGATCCGGAGGCGGACTGCGCGACGCTGTCGGGCGGAATGAAGCGGCGCGTGCTGCTGGCGCAGGCGCTGGCCTCGGAGCCGGACGTGCTGCTGCTCGACGAGCCGACGAACCATCTCGACGTGGAATCCATCGAGTGGATGGAAAGTTTCTTGCTGCGGTTTCCGGGGGCGATCCTGTTTGTGACGCATGACCGGGCCTTTTTGCGGCGGGTGGCCACGCGCATCGCGGAACTGGACCGGGGAAAACTGCGCTCGTGGGCGTGCGGCTACGATCAATTTCTCGAACGCAAGGCGGCGGCGCTGGAAGACGAAGAACGGCAGAACGCCGTGTTCGACAAGAAGCTCGCGCAGGAGGAAGCCTGGCTGCGCAAGGGCGTCAAGGCGCGGCGCACGCGCAACGAGGGGCGCGTGCGCGAGCTGATGAAGCTGAGGGCCGAGCGCGCGGCCCGCCGGGAGCAGGGCGGAACCGTCAAGGCCACGCTGCAGGAATCGGGCCGTTCGGGCTACAAAGTCATCACCACAAAGAATCTTGGTCGGGCCTACGACGGGCGCTGGCTTTTTCGCGGGCTGGATGCCGAGATTTGCCGCGGCGACAAGGTGGGGATCCTGGGGCCGAACGGATGCGGCAAATCCACGCTGATCCGCGTCCTGCTGGGGCAGGAGGCGCCGGACGAAGGTAGCGTGGAGCACGGGACGAAGCTGGAGATTTCCTATTTCGACCAGCTGCGGGCGGTGCTGGACGAGGACCGGACGGTGTTCGACAGCGTGGCCGATGGCAACGAATACGTGACGGTGAACGGCCAGCGAAAACATGTGATCGGCTATCTGGAGGAATTCCTGTTCGCGCCGGAGCGTTCGCGCAGTCCGGTGCGGGTGCTGTCGGGCGGCGAGCGCAGCCGGCTGGTGCTGGCGCGGCTGTTCGCGCGTCCGTCGAATGTGCTGGTGCTGGACGAGCCGACCAACGATCTCGACCTGGAGACGCTGGAGTTGATCGAGGACTTGCTGGTGGAATATGCCGGCACGGTGCTGCTGGTGAGCCACGACCGCGAATTCCTGAACGAGGTGGCCACCAGCACGCTGGTGTTTGAGGGCGACGGCGCGGTGAGGGAATATCCGGGTGGCTACGACGATTGGGTGGCGCAGCGCAAGCTGGCGGCTTCGGCCGCGCTGATCCGCGACGAACCGGCAAAACCCGCCGTGCGCAAGAACCGCAAGCTGTCGAACCAGCAGCGCAAGGAACTGCAGGAGATTCCCGGGCGGATCACCGCGCTGGAAGCCGAGCTGGACGAACGGCATCGGCAAATGGCCGATGCCGATTTCTACAAGGGCGAACCGGCGGACATCCAAGCGGCGACGGTGCGGGCGGCGGAGATTCCGACGGAGCTGGACCGGCTATTCGCCCGCTGGGCCGAGCTGGAATCCTAGCCTATTCGCCATTCCGGGCGGCGAGAAAAGGCTTGGCTATTTTTGCCGCCAGCGACTTTTCGGCCACGAGGGAATGGCCCGGGAGCCACGTGGCCAGATGGAAAATGGCGATCAGCCCGCCAAGGAGAATGGCGGTCTTGGCGACGGATGCCACGGCGCCGCCGGCGGCTTGGATTCTTCTGGGCGTGTGCAGGAGCAGCCAGGCCTCAAGCCATTTCCGCAGGGAGCGCAGCAGATACCAGATGCCGCCCGTGATGCCGACGAAGGCGAGGGGCTCCGTCCAGCCGGCCGCTACGCCGGCTGCCCGGGTGATCCAGCCGCTGACCAGCCCGAACAGGCCCGTGCCCGCCAGCAGCGCGACGGCCCAGCGCAACAGACGATATAGTTCCCTGGCCAGCCCTTGGCGGTATCCGCGCCGGGCGGCGGCAAGCAACGCGGCAATGGCCACATAATCGAACGCATTCATGCTATTTCACCTTGGTTCGGAGGCGGATCGTCTTGCCGGCGACCATAAAGCGGTCACCGCCCAGATGGTGGAGGGTCTTCAAGGATTTCCGGGCGGGATCGGTCCAGGCTTTGACAACCTCGAGAATGAACAGGTCGTATTTGGCCACCATCCGTGTGTCCACGACGCGGCACTCGAGATTCACCGGGCATTCCGCGACAAGCGGAGCGCCGACCCGCGCGGCGGGCAAGGGAGTGAGGCCGAATTTCTTGAACTTGTCGGCCTTGGCGCCCGACGTGTTGCCGCAATCCACGACCTTTTGGGCGATTGCGACGGTGGGGATGTTGATAACGCACTCGCGGGTGGCCTTGAGCGCGCCGAAGGAAAAAATGCGATCGCCCATGACCATGCCGACCAGTGGCGGGTTGAAATCGATCATCGTGAGCCACGACAGCGCCATGACGTTGGCCCGCCCGCCCCGGGCGGTCGTGATCAGCACCACCGGCCCCGACTCGAGCAAGCCATAGACCTTGGATAGCGAAAGAGTTTTCTTCGTCATGCGACACCTCCAAACGGCTCCGATGCTATGACACGGCTGAAAAGAGGTCAATGAGGCGGAATGGGCGATTTGGTTTGTCTAAAGGCCCCGATTTGGCAAACTGCGGCGCATGGAACACGACCCGCTGCAGAAACACTATGAGCAGGCCTTTGGGCAGCATGTCGCTGCCTCGCGGGTGGATGTGGCGCTGCGCCTGCTGGAAAAATCGGCGCATTTCAAACCAGGGCAACCAGTTCGCGCGCTGGATATCGGCGGGGGCGACATGCGGCTGGGCCGCCTGTTCGCAAACCGCTTCGCGGAGCAGTTCGGCGTGCAGGTGGAACTGGAAGGGTGGGATGTTTCGGAGGCCGGAGTCCAGCGGGCCGTCGCGGCGGGGGAGAAGTCGCGCGTTCAGTCGATCTGCGACGAGGTCCCGGCGGAAGCGGCGGGCCAATTCGACCTCGTGCTGTTCTTCGAGGTGTTGGAGCATCTAGTCGATACGGGCGCGGCGGTGGCCAACCTCCGAAAACTGATGAAGCCGGATGGATGGCTGCTGCTGTCCACGCCCAACTTGGCGGGATGGATCGACCGGCTGTCGCTGCTGTTCGGGATGCAGCCGCATTCGATGGAAGTATCGTTCATTCCATATCGGTTCGGGAATCCGCTGATCGGGCGCCTGTTGCCGCACGGGCCGAACGACGTGGCGGCGGGGCATCTGCGCGTGTTCACGCTGCGCGCGCTGAAGGAATTTCTGCGCTGGCACGGGATCCGTCCGGTGCGAGTGGGGGGCTGCGTGAACCATCCGTTCGATTTCGTGTCGCGCCTGTTTGCCGGCTGGTGGCCGGGGCTGGTGGGCGACGTGGTGGTACTGGGGGCGCCGGGCATCGAGGAAAGACCATGCAAGAGAAATTGACCGCTCCGCCCGCGCCGCGCCGTTGGATTTCGCTGTCGTTGCTGCTCCTGTTCGCCGTTGTGGCGCTGGCGGTGTTCTACGCGCTGTGGAAGCCGGGTTCGGTGCTGATGACAAGCGATGACAACCTCGGGCTGATCGCGATGAACCAGCGGTTCATCGCGGCCTCGCCGCTCGCGCATTGGACGGGCGAGGCGCTATGGGGGCTGCCGGGGCTCTCGGGCTTCCACCTGTGGTCGCTGGCCATGTGCACGCTGTCGGCGAAGGTGTTCATGAACGTGTATCACGGACTTTGTCTGGGGCTGGCGGCGTGGTTGCTGGCGCTCTATCTGCGCGACAAGGGGTTGCGGTCGGCGGCATGCGCATTTGGTGGGCTGGTGGCGTTCTGGGTGGGAACGAACCTGACGCTGACCTATGCGGGGCATGTGGGAAAGTATGGGCTCATGGTGTTTTTGTCCCTGGCGGTGTTTGCGCTGGGGCGGTGGGGAAAGACGGGGAAGACGGCGTGGGTGGTGGTGGC
>DMJA01000143.1 GCA_003451935.1 Verrucomicrobiota bacterium
ATGCACCCAATCGCAGATGCGCCATGGAAAACTCCCGCCCGCGCTTGCCATCCGCCGCTGCCGATGCTAGAAACCTGCCATGCCACTCGTCCTGAAATGCCTCCTCATCGTCCTCGCGCGCATCGTGGATGTCAGCATGGGCACCATGCGCGTCGCCTTCATCGCGCGCGGCCGCAAATACCTCGCCGCCGCCTGCGGCTTCACCGAAATCCTCATCTGGATCGTCGTCGTCTCCCGCATCCTGACCGGCCCCCAACATTGGCTCTCCTACGTCGCCTACGCCCTCGGCTTCACCCTCGGCACCTTCGCGGGCATGTCCCTCGAGGAGCGTCTCGCCGTCGGCTGGTCCCTCGTCCGCATCATCTCCAACAAGCCCGTCGCCGACTTCATGCAGCGGCTCTCCGCCGCCGGCTTCGGCGTCACGCGCCAGGACGCCGATGGCGCGCGCGGTCCCGTGCAGGTGCTCGTGATTCTCATGCCCCGCAAACGGCTGGGCGCATTCCAGCCCATGCTGCGCGATTTCGATCCCGCCGCCTTCTACACCATCGAGGATGTCCGCCACGCCCGCGACATTCCCCCCGCCTACGCCACCGCCGCCACCGGCGCCGGCAAGGTCCGCATGCCGGTCTGAAGCCCGGGTTCAGGGGTTCCCCATTCTGACTCCTGAATACTCGGCTGTTCATCACTCGCCGCGCCTGGTCCACATGTTCAAGTGGCGGAACTCCGGAAACTTCGTGTACTCCAGCAACCCCGCCAGCGACCGGTTTTCGCTGGCCAAACCCGCCTCCTCCAGCGCAGCCGCCGGATTGAGCCCCCCCAGCACCACGAGCCCGGTGCGCCCTTCGCCCACCGGAATGCCGTAGAGCGGCTGGTTCGGCACCCCCACCTCCAGGATGCCGTCAAGGCCCAGCAGGCGCAGCTGGTCGCGGATCTTCAGGACCGCCGGCAACGCCACCGACGGGAATTCGCGGAAGCTCGCTCCGACCAGTCCGCTCCCCGTCTGCTCGCACTTCCGCACACTTGTCATTCTCGCCCGGATGAACAGCTCCAGCGGATCCTGCGTCGTGCCTTCGTAGTCCAGCAACTCCACGAACCGCGCCGGCAGTCGGTTCCGGAATTCCAGCAGCCCGCCGTAGCGCGACGTCACAGGGATTCCCTCCTTCAGGAAAATTCCATTCAGCGTCACGCTGCAGATCGTCACCAGCGCGATCTTGCCGCGCGGAACCGACGACGCGTGCGATGCGTCGTAAATCGCCCCCGCCCGCAGCACCAACAGCCGCGACCCCATCCCCAGCCGCGCCGCGAACACGGGCCGCACGATCTCGATCGCCGCGACTTCGTCCTTCGCCGGCAGCAGCGTTGTATTCACCACGAGCGTGCCCATCCCCGCCCGCAGGCTGAATCCCATCCGGTAGTTCAGCTCGTCAATCTGCCCCGCGATGAATCCCATCCTCTCGATTACGTCTCCCTGCTCCACCTCCGCGCGCCCCTTGGCCGTCAGTACACGCCCCGCCCGGCGGCTCCGCAGCTCCGTCAACCCATCCGCGTCAAGTTGCAACAGGTAAAGGCGAATGCTCCGCTCGCTCAAATCCACGCCCCAGCCGCGCAGCAGTTCTTCGATCTGCGACGATCCGGCCGGGCGGTCGATCCGGTGCAAAACCTTCAGAATCCGCTGCTTGATTTCATTGGATGTCAGTTTCATTGGCTTTCGTCTCTCCGTTCAATTGCCGTATAAACCAACCAACTATGCCATGTAAACGGCAATATTGCCGCTTCTCTAAAAATTCATCGCTATTTTAATTGTTGAATTCATGCACCGGACCTATTTTTACGGCCAGAAATTACCGATCAGAAGGCGTTGCCTCCCTGACCGACCCAACCCAAGGAGCCCCCGATGAGCTACGTCCAAGAAGTCCTGACCCAGTTGCAAGTCCGCAACCCTGGCGAACCCGAGTTTCTCCAGGCCGCCCGCGAAGTGCTCGAAACCCTCGACCCCGTCGTCGAACGCCACAAGAAGTATCAATCGGGCAAAATCCTCGAGCGTCTCGTCGAACCCGAGCGCCAAATCATCTTCCGCGTGCCGTGGATCGACGACGCCGGCAACGTCCGCGTCAACCGCGGCTACCGCATCGAATTCAACAGCGCCATCGGCCCCTACAAGGGCGGCCTCCGCTTCCACCCCTCCGTCAACCTCTCCATCCTGAAGTTCCTCGGCTTCGAACAGATCTTCAAGAACTCCCTCACCACCCTCCCCATGGGTGGCGGCAAGGGCGGCTCCGACTTCGACCCCAAGGGCAAGTCGGACAACGAAGTCATGCGCTTCTGCCAATCGTTCATGACGGATCTGTGCAAGTACATCGGCCCGCACACGGATGTGCCCGCCGGCGACATCGGCGTCGGCGGCCGCGAAATCGGCTACCTGTTCGGCCAATACAAGCGCATCCGCAACGAATTCACCGGCGTCCTCACCGGCAAGGGCCTCAAGTGGGGCGGCTCCCTCATCCGGCCCGAGGCCACCGGCTACGGCTGCGTGTTCTTCGCCGAAGAAATGCTCAAGACCCGCAGTGAGCTCTTCATGGGCAAGACCTGCACGGTCTCCGGCTCCGGCAACGTCGCACAGTACACCGTGGAAAAGCTCAACCAGCTCGGCGCCAAGGTGGTCTCCCTCTCCGACTCCGCCGGAACCATCCACGACAAGGACGGCATCAACGCCGAGAAGCTCGCCTTCGTGATGGAGCTCAAGAACGTCAAGCGCGGCCGCATCTCGGAATACGCCAAGAAGTTCGGCGCCCAGTACCTCGAAGGCCAGAATCCCTGGGCCATCCCCTGCGACTGCGCCTTCCCCAGCGCCACCCAGAACGAAATCAGCGGAGCCGATGCCGCCACGCTCGTGAAGAATGGATGCAAGCTCGTCGCCGAAGGCGCCAACATGCCCTCGACCCCCGAGGCGGTGGACGTGTTCATCAACAACAAGGTGCTCTACGGCCCCGGCAAGGCCGCC
>DMJA01000031.1:0-2050 GCA_003451935.1 Verrucomicrobiota bacterium
CAGAAAAACCGGGGAATGTCCTGAGCACAACGCTGTTGACAGGCGGCGGACCCGTTCGGGATACTTCCTCCATTCGATCTGAAATCAAAGTGAGTTTCCTTCCATGCACCTGACGGCGAAAATCCTGGCGGCGATGGTGGCGATCTGGGCCATTGGATCCGCGTCGGCGCGCGCACAATTGCTGGTGGATCCGGAACAGCCGGCGCGGGAAGGCGGATGGCAGGCGGGGGGCTCCCATCAGTTTTTCCAGACGACCTATGAAGTGGACACCCTTTACCCGACGCTCCGGACTCCCGAGTTCAGCCGGGACCTGTATTCCGCTTCGGCCGCCTATGGCCTCCGTTCCCCGGTGGATGTCTTCGTCGCGGCGGCGCTGACCGACAACGCCGACAACAGCGACCACCCCGTCATTTCCGGCGACGGCTATGCGCTGGCCGTCGGCAGCCGCGGCCTGATTTGCGAATACGAGGGGTTGGGGCTTGTCGGCTGGGGCCAGCTGCTGCGCATGCGGGAGGAATACACCCCGGAACCCGTCGAACGGGAAATCCAAGGCCACGCGGGCTACGTCAACGACCGCACCATCACCTGGACCGAAATCACCCTGGGCCTCCTGCTCCGCTATGCCACGGAACGATTCTCGGTCTATGCGGGGCCGGAAGTGCTGGCTGCCCGATGGGGCGACTACGACTACACCCAGACGTTCCTCGACGACGGGTCGCGGATGGACAAGGACACGCTGGACATCGAACGGGACGAGACCTGGGGCTTCCGGATCGGCGGCAAGGTGGCCCTCCCGCCGTTCTTCGCGTTCGCCAACATCGTCAGCGGCTACGAGACCTCCTGGACGGTCGGCATCGGGGCGAATTTCTAGGTTCGAGGCGCCGCGATCCACCATGCCCCGCATTCTGGCCACATCCTTCTATCCCGTCCACCATGCGGCGACGGGCGGCAAGCGCCGGGTGGAGGCGCTGCTGCGCGCGCTGCAGCCGGACGTCGCGCTGCTGCAGCCGGCCCCGGCCCATCCGGATTTTCCGGGCCAAGGCTATCCCGTGGACTTCGGCCGCCGCAAACGAGGCATCAACTGGGGCATGTTCAACCTCTACTGGCCGGCCAACCGGCGGATCGCCCGGCGCATGGCGGCCGAGGAATCGCCGGCCGTCCTGCTTGCCACGTCGATCTGGTGCCACGACGCCTTTGCCGGCCTGGGCCTCCCGCGCGTGTTGGACGCGCAGAACGTGGATGGCCGGGCCATCCAAGAGCGCTTCGGCCCGGCCCATCCCTTCACGCGGATGGTCCGCGCCACCGAACGGCGGGTGGTGCGCGAAAGCGAACTCATATTTTGCTGCTCGGAAATCGATGCCGAGCTTTTCGGCCGCGACTACGGCGTGCCCGAAAACAAACTCCGCGTGGCGCCCAACGGGGTCCGCCCCCCCCCGCCCGGCGTCCGCGATGCCGCCGCGGAACGGATGGCGCAGGAACTGGCCGGGCGTTGCATTTTGTTCTTCATGGGCAAACTGGACTACGCCCCCAACGTCGAGGCGCTGGCCTTCATTGCCAACGACCTGCTTCCGGAACTGGAGCGACGCATGCCGGGCCGGTTCGCCTGCCTCGTCACGGGCGGACCCCACCTGCCCGACGGCCTCCGGCATCCGCTCCTGCGCTATGCGGGCCAGGTGCCCGAGATCGCCCCGTGGATCGGCATCGCCGACCTCTGCCTCGCCCCCGTGTTCAGCGGCTCGGGCACGCGCCTCAAGGTGCTGGAATCCCTCGCGGCGGGCAAACCGGTGGTGGCCACCGCCAAGGCGGCGGAAGGGCTCGCCGTCGAAAACGGCCGCGAACTGTGCCTCGCGGAAAAACCGGAATTCGCGGAAGCCATTCTCCGGCTGTCGCAGGATCCATCCGGCGCGCGGGAAATGGCGGAGCGCGGCCGCCAACGGGTGCAAAACGCCTATTCGTGGGAACGCACGGCGGAAACCTGGCGCAACGGCCTGGCCCCGTTTCTACACCGCTGAATCGGCTTCCGGAACCGGCGGGGCCTTGGCCGGAACGA
>DMJA01000031.1:2062-8623 GCA_003451935.1 Verrucomicrobiota bacterium
GCCCATCACCGCCCCCCCCGCCAGCAGGCCTCCCGCCAGCAGGCGCATCCAGGCGTTCAGGCCGGGGAATCCCCAGCGCAGGGCCGCAAACCCCGCCGCGCAAATCGCGGTGGCGAGGGCGATGGAGCCGGGCCGCAGCTCGGACCGCAGGAGCCAGGACCGCCACCCCAAGACCCATCCCAGCGCGCCAGCCAGCACCGTCATGCTAAAGACCGTTGCCAGCGCGATGCCGACGCCCCCCCAGCGGGGGGCCAACAGGAAATCCAAGCCCAGGTTCAGGACCGCCGCCGCCAGCGTGGCGCCGCCCACCAGCCGCGGACGGTCCATGGCCAGCAACGCCCGGCTCGTCGCCGTGACCGTGAGATAGACGAACGGAATGAACGCCATCCATGGCAGCAGGACCGACGCATCCCGATAGGCCGGCCCGCTCAGGATCTGGAAAATGTCGCGGTGGAAAAAGGCCAAGGCCAGGCCGGCGGGCAGGCCGATGCCCCACATGTGGCGCATCATCGCGCTGAACAGGCGGCGCATGGCCTCGGTCGGCCCCGGTCCGGCGTCCGCCGCCTTGCGGTTGCGTTCGGCATAGAGCGGCGGCGAGGCCAGGTCCAGCAGGCTGATGCCCATCACATAGACCATCATGGTCATGTTCATGCACAGGGTGTAGTCCGCCACGATCTTCAAGTCGTAGAACCCCAGCAGGACATAGCGGTCCGCCAGGCGGAACAGGATCTCGCCCCAGATCATCGGCAACAGCGGCACGCCGTAGTGGAGGACCGAACGGAAACGCTCCGGCGGACGCGTCTTCTCCGCCGGCAGCCGCGCCCAGAGCCGGACGCCGATGGCCGTCGCGACCAGCCAGCCCGTCCATACCCAGAGGGAGTTCGTCAGCGAAGCCGCCGCCCACGATCCCGCCGCCACGAAGACGATGAACCACAGGTCGCTTTGGAACAACTGGATGATCCGCACGCGGACCAGGTCGCCGCATCCCAGCGCAAAATAGGTCCGGTAGGAAAGCCAGGTGGTCAATCCCAGCCCCCCCCACAGCAGCGCGAGGTCCGGAACGGCCAGCGCCGGCAGCCACCCCAGCGCTTTGGCCGCGGCCCCCAGCCCGCCCGCCAGCAACCAGCCCGGCAGCGCGAGGCGCGACATGATCAGGTGCAGCCAGCCGCGCTGCAGCGCCGGCGGCAACCCGGGCAGCCGCCGCATCAGGAATTCGAATCCACCCAGCGACGACAGGATCGCGATGAACGTGATCGTCGTGATCGCCAAGGTCAGGCTGCCATACAGTTCCTTCGGCAGCATTTCCGTCAGGAGCCGCATCCGCAGCGGATTCAGCAGAAAGCGCAGCCCCATGTAGCCAAAGGACGGCAGGACGAAAAGCAACAGGCGGCCCAGCCGATGCGGCGCAGGCTTGGATGGTTCGGGCTCGGTCATGCGAATGAATGGGGTTTCTTGCGCCGGACAAATTATCAGCCCGCAAGACCGGAAACGAGCGAAATTCCCGGGCATCCACAAACGCTTGAACCGGTCCCCGGCATCCAATACATTCCGCATGGATATCCCGAGAGCATCGCCGACATGAAATCCACACCGACCTGCCCTGCAACGCCCCGACGGCCCATGCCCGCGTGGATGGGGTGGGCGATCCCCGCCGCCCTGCTCGCCTCCTGGGTCGTGCATGTCCTGCGCAACTACGAAATCTGGGCGTTTTCCGACCCCCTGAACTGGCTCCACTTTGCGCGGAATTTCGGTACGGAAATCCACACCAGCAAATTCGCGCTGGGCTTCGCGGTCTTCTTGCGCGCCGCGCTGGAACTCGCCGGCCCGTATTTCATCTTCCTGGTCAACCTGCCCGTGCTGCTGGCCGTCTATTTCCTGGCGGCCGCGCTGGCGAGCCGGGCGTTCGAAACGGCCGCGCGCCCTCCGCGCGGACAGGTCGTGGCGCTGACCTTGGCGATTTTCTTCAGCCTGGACACCTGGCTGGTCGTGCAGATGGTCAATCCCTTCCGCGATCCGCTGTCCTTTTTGCTGGCGCTGTGCGCCGCGAATCTCCTGGCGCAGCATGCCGCCACGGGCGGGGCGCGGGCCGCGCGCGCGGCCGCCGGCGGACTCCTGCTGGGCCTGGCCTGCTCCGTGCGGGAAACATCGGTGCTGCTGCTGGCGCCCTTCGCGGGGTATGCCTTCTGGTCGTGGCGCGCCGACCCGCGCATCCGTTTCTGGCGCGATGCCGGGTTGTTCTCCGCCGGCTTTGCCGCCGGCATCGCCCCGCTCATGCTCCAAGGGCTGCTCGCCACCGGGCAGGCCCTGCTCCCCCCCCAGGCCTCGGTCGAGAACAACCTGGTGCCGGGAGTGCACTTCACCTGGACCTGCCTGCGCGGAACCGTGAAGCATGCGTGGCCGTATTTCCAGCGCATGGCCGGTCCCGGCCTCCTCCTGCTGGCTTGGAGCGCGGCCCTGGGCTTGTGGCGACGCAACCGCATCGTCGCCGGACTCCTGCTGCCCGCCGCCCTCGTGCACGCGGTTTTCTATTCCTTCTATTGGACGTTCGTGCCCCGCTATTTTTATTCGGTTGTGGTTTTTGCGGTGCCGGTGGCGGCGTGGGGCCTGCTGGCCACCCTGCACGGCGCGGTCGCGCGGATGCCGCCCCGAATCCGCGCGGCGGTGCCGGCCTTCGCCGTCGGCGCGGCCGCCCTTGCGGCGGCCATCCATCTGTGGTCCATCCGGCCGGATGCCCCGCGGTTCCAAATCCCGCAAGCCCGCCGTTTCGCGGCGGACCTGGGACAAGCCTGGCCGGCGGACAGCCTGGTGTTCTGCCGGCGAAACCTGTGCGAGATGGTCCGCTGGTTCACTCCCGCCGACTCCTTTCCCGCCACCGCGCTGATTCCGAAAAATGCCCCCGCCCAAACCGGGCTGCGGGAGGCCTTGGCGCCGCACTTTGCCGGTTCGCGGCCGTTGTTCCTGCTGGAAATGAATTCCGGTTCGGGGCGGGAAGTGGATGCCGCCCTGCTGGAACGGCTCTGCGGACTGGACCCCGTCCGCGAATTTCCGGCGGACGCCTATCACTTGGGTGGACGGACCGGGGCGGACGTCTTCCGTCTGTTCCGCGTGCGGTCCTGGAGTCCCTCCTCGCTGGCCCTGCCGGGCGTGAAACAAGCCCGGCAGGGCTTTGCACGGTTCGATTTCGCCTTGAATGCGGTCCCCATCGCCACCCCGGTCCTCGCCGGCGATTTTGTTCCGTCCACGTTGGAACGAAACACCCCCCGCATCCAAGGTCCGGCCACGGTGTCCCTGCCGGGTCCCGTCCAGACCGGGGAAGCCGCCACGGCGGAACTTCGCCTGCGCGGCGCCACCCGCGCCAGCCGAGCCTTGGAAATCGAGGTGTCCATCGGCGCTTCGTTCCGCACCCTTCGGCTTCCGCAAGATCGCGCCTGGCATTTGTTCACCCTTTCCGCAGAGGGGCCGCTGGAAAAACCCGCATTGGAGTTCCGCTCCGCCGCCCCCTTCGACTTGCACCGGGTGGATTGGGGCATCCCCCAACCGACGAACCGCCTCGAAATCGACATCGGCGCGGAGGGCGATTTTGTCCATCTGCGGGAGGGCTGGTTCGGACGCGAATCCGCCGCAGCCGGAAACGGGCGCTGGACCGGACCGACGGCCACCTTGGCCTGGCGCAGCGATGCGCCCGGCGCGACGGGCCGAGTCGCGATGCGCCATTTGGCCCAAAACCTGCCGGCCGGGGCGAGCCCCCCCCGCCTTTGGCTGAACGAGGTCGAACTCTCCGCCGCCCCCGTGCCGAACGCCGGCCCGGACGAGGCCAATCTCGCGGCGGAATTTCCAGCCGGCCTCCTCCGGACGGACAACCTTTTCCGCATCGAGTCCCACGGCTGGCAGCCCGGCGGAAGCGATTCCCGCACCTTGGGCGTCATGGTGGATTGGATCCTGCTTGAAGCAAACCCCTTGGACGCCCCCCCCGGAGCCCCATGAAATTATTGATGCTCACCTGGAACTATCCGCCCACCGTGGGAGGGATCGAGCAAGTCGCGTATTACACGGCCACCAGCCTTCGCGACCGGGGACATTCGGTCGACATCGTCGCCGCGGCCCTGCCGCCGAACGCGCAGGAAATCGCCGATCCCGCCGGCGCCCCGCACCGTGCGCGGAAAAAGGGCATTCCCGCTTTTCTCGTCCATGCCTTCTGCACGGGCCTGAAACTGGCCCGCCGTCACAAACCGGACGCCCTCCTTTGTGCCAGCTTGACCGCGGCCCCGGCGGCGTGGCTCATCTCCAAGCTGACCCGCATCCCCTATGTCGTCCTCATCTACGGCAGCGATCTCGTCCTTCCGCGCCGCCTCTATCAATGGGCCATCGGGCCGCTGCTCTCCGGCGCGCGCCGGCTGTTTCCCATCAGCCAAAACACCATGGAACGGTTGGTCCGCCGCGGGCTGGACCCCTCCCGGATCCGGCTGGTCTCCCCCGGCGTGACGCCTCCGCCACCCGCCACCGCGAGTCCGGGCGATTCCATCGTCCGGCTGATGAAGGAGCTCCAAGGCCGCCCCGTCCTGCTGACGGTGGGCCGCCTGGTGCGTCGAAAAGGCATCCTCGAATTCATCGAACAGGTCATGCCCCTGCTGGCCGCGCGCATCCCCGACCTGGCCTATCTGGTCGTGGGCGGCGAACCCAAGTCATCCCTCATCCACCAGGAACGCATCTGGGACCAATTGACGGACGCCATCCAAAAGGGCGGGCACGAAAACCGCGTGAAATTGCTGGGGCGCCTGTCCGATGCGGACTTGGGTCTCGTGTACCAGCAATCCAGCCTCTTCATTCTGCCCTGCCGCGACGATCCCGCGGACATCGAGGGATTCGGCATTGTGATTTTGGAGGCCTCCCTGCACGGCGTGCCCAGCGTCGCCACCCGGTGCGGCGGCATTCCCGACGCCATTGCCGAGGGCCAAACCGGCGTCCTCGTCCCGCCCGGACGCCCCCAGGAAATGGCGGAGGCCATCCTCGACCTGCTGCAACGCCCCGACCGACGGAGGGAAATGGGCGAAGCCGCGCGGCAACGCACGCTGTCCGAATTCGGCTGGGACGCCGTCGCGGCGCGCTATGAGGCGGGCCTCCAAGAAATGCTCGCCGCCCGGCGGCCCTGACCTCCCGCCGTTCTTCGCTCTTGCGGGATGGCTCCGGCAGGCGTAAAAACGCCACTTCTTAATCACGCAATGAATATTGGAGCCTTCGACATGTCCAAACGGTTGCTTTTGTTCCCGTTCCTTCTGCTGGCCGGCGCCCTTTTGGGACTCACCGGTTGCGACGACAACTCGTCCTCCAGCGATGACGAAGCGTCCGCCGCGGATGTAGCCGCCGCGCCGACCAACACCCCCGACGAGGTCGAATCGGACGGGGCCGATGTGGACCTGACCGGCGAATGGCAACGGCCGGTCGCCCCTTCGATCTACCGCCTCCGGCACACGGGCCAGTCCATCCAAGGCATCTACTACGAACCGAACGACACCAATGTGCTGGGCCGCATTGCGGGCTTCGTGGATGGCGATGACGTCGAAATGGACATTGTCGTGACCTACACCGACGGCGTCCGCTCCAATTTTGTGGCGCACAAGTCCGGGACCATCCTGAGCGACGACCACATGCGGCTCAAGGTGACGGACAGCCCCATCGCGCTGGGCCAGGTCCAGGAATGGTATCGCCGCTAGGGCGAAATCCGGAAGCCCAGCGAAACCAGCCGGAAGTGGTTGGCGAATCCATCCGGAACCTCGCACCGCACGCCGAGGCGCGCGCGCGGGCTTGAAAACGGCGCCGCCACCGGAATCTCATGCACCAGCCGGGGCCGGTCCAGCCGGTTCGTAAAGCTTGCCACCGGCGCGCCATCCACCTCGTAATGGAACACCACCGCCGCCTGGCTCCGGAAGCGCGGTTCCAGCGTGACGGCACACCGCCATTCCCCCGCAACCATGCCCTGCGGCAACGGAAGATCGAAGCCCGCCACGTCCGTGAAAACCGCCCCCCACTTCTCCTGCGGAAAGGAAATCTGCACCGGGGGCCGGATCCACTTCATCGCAGACGGCAACCGCCCCTGCACCATCGTGAAGGTCGCAACGCCGTCCTGCAGTTCCGGCCGATGCACGATTTCCGAAGGGAGCAACCCGGTGGATTCGACCTCCACGCGGTACGCATCCCCCTCCCTCATGTTGGCCGGCTCCACGTAAAATGGGATCAATCCGTTTCCGCCCGGCACCGTCCACCGGTGGATTTCCGACCCATCGGCCGCCAAGAGGCGCACCTGCCGCTCCGCATCGGGATCCGATTCCTGGAAATCCAGCCACAGCAGAGATGGGCCGCCCGGATCCGGGCGCCACGCCAGTTCCACGCGGCGCCGTTCCCACGAAACAATCCGCTGGAGCCGGTAGCCCGTGGTTCCCAGGGAAGCGGAAACCGGCAGGCCCGGCCCGTCCTCCACCGGCAAAAGATCGGCATGTCGCTTGATCGTGTCGGCACCCCGGATTCCCGGAAAAGGACCCGGATCGGAGAGGCCCCAATAATACC
>DMJA01000105.1 GCA_003451935.1 Verrucomicrobiota bacterium
GGTGCGCACCCGCCGCCACGGCATGCCGCACAAATCGCCCAACGGCACCCTCACGCTCTCGTTCGTGCTCCCGTCGTAGCGGATCGACACCATCCAGTCGCGCAGCGCCGCGTCGCGCGATTCCTCCGGGATTTTCGACCACTCCGGCTCGAACTCCAGGCGGCGGATCACCGCAGGTCCGTCGACCGAAACGCCCTCCTTCCAGTCCGCCAGCGTGAACTCCCGCAAGTCGCCAGCCTCGGGCAGCTTCTTCGCCGCCCAAATGGCCCGCGCTTTCTCCAGCGCCGCCACATCCCGCTCCGGCAGCGGCCAGACAAACGTCTCCACCGGCGTGCCGCGAGGCAACGCCGATTCCGAAATCTGGAAATACGGCTTCGCGCCCGCCGGGCCCGTTTCGCATTCGATGCGCAGACTCTTCGCATAGGGCATCGGCACGAACGAATACCAGCAGTAGTTGTTGTATTCCGCCAGCGGCCCCAGGAATGGCGACTTCGCTCCTCCGAACAGTTCCTTGATGTCCCCCTCCAGCCGCGGATTTTCCTCCCCGTCGAAATAGAACCGGAAACGGTGGGGATACCCGTCTTTCGCGCCCGTGAACCAGACGCGCGGGACGTATCCCGGCCCCTTCAGGTCCACCAGCACCTTCCACCCCGGCGTCTCGCTGTCGCGCAAAAAGGTGCCGTAGTCGTTGTTGCCGCCCGTGCGGTCGTAGGAGGTGTGCATCTTCGTATCCGGCTGATCCAGCCGCGCCAGCCACAGCGGATCGGAGAGATGCTCCGCCAGCGAAACCACCGTCACCGTCTCGCCCAATGGACGTCCACTGCAACCCGCCACGGCCCCCAGCAGACCGGCCAGCCACAAACTCCGCCAAATTTGCTTCATTTCCACCTCACTTCTTCGTACTATGCCTTTTTGCATCTTACATATGAACCTTTTTTCGAACCAAAACCGGAACGGCCAGGCGCAGGCATGATCATCTCGCGAACCCCCTATCGCGTCTCGTTCTTCGGCGGCGGTACCGATTATCCCGCTTGGTACCGTGAAAACGGCGGGGCCGTGCTCGCCGCCGCCATCGCCCGCTACTGCTACCTCCCCTGCCGCTGGCTCCCCCCCTTCTTCGAGCACAAGTCCCGCATTGTCTATTCCATCATCGAGGACGTCCAGCGCGTCGAGGAAATCCGCCATCCCGCCGTCCGCGAATGCCTCCTGCACCTCGGCATCCGCGACGGCATCGAGATCCACCACGACGGCGACCTGCCCAAGATGACCGGTCTCGGCACCAGCTCCTCCTTCACCGTCGGCTTGCTCCATTCCCTCCACGCCCTCCGCGGCGAGTTCCGTTCCAAGATGCAGCTCGCCGAAGAGGCCATCCACGTCGAGCGAGACCGCTGCGGCGACCGCGTCGGATCGCAGGACCAGGTCAGCGCCGCCTTCGGCGGACTCAACCACATCCAATTCGCCCCCGACGATTCTATTTCCGTCGAACCCGTCCCCCTGACCTCCGAGCGCATGACGGAATTCCAAGATTCCCTCCTGCTATTTTTCACCGGCTTCTCCCGCTACTCCTCCGAAGTCGTCGCCGAGCAGCTCCAGAATGTCCCCAAGAAGGGCAAGGAACTCTCCGAGATGGCCGCCATGGTGGACGAGGGCCTCCGCATTTTGACCGGGGGACGCGACCTCGCCGACTTCGGCCGCCTCCTCCACGACGGCTGGATGCTCAAGCGCTCCCTCAGCAGCCGCGTCAGCACGCCCGAGATCGACGCAATGTACGAGACCGCCCGCAAGGCCGGCGCCCTCGGCGGCAAGCTCGCCGGAGCGGGCGGCGGCGGATTCCTTCTCCTCTACGTCGAGCCCGAACGCCAACCGGCCGTCCGGAAGGCCCTCTCCCACCTGCTCCATGTCCCCTTCGACCTGGACCACTCCGGCTCGCAGATCATCTTCTCCAACCCCACCTCCCCGGAGCCCGCGCCATGAAGTTCAGCCTGCCCCTGATGGAAAACAACATCACGGCCGAGGATCGCAACGCCGTCATCGAGTTTCTGAAGGGCGACCCCATCCTGACGCAATCCTCGAACGTCCGCGCCTTCGAGCAGGAATGGTCCCAGTGGCTCGGCGTGCGCCACAGCGTGTTCGTCAATTCCGGCGCCTCCGCCAACTTCATCACCATGGCCGCCCTCCGCCACCTCCATGGCCCCGGCGAAGTCATCGTCCCCACCCTCACCTGGGTCTCCGACATCTCCTCCGTCCTCGCCGCCGGCCACAAACCCGTCTTCATGGATGTAAACCCCCGCACCCTCGCCATGGATCCGCGCCAGGTCGTCGCCTCCCTGAACAAGAACACCCGCGCCGTCTTCCTGACCCACTGCCAGGGCTTCGACGGCCTCGACGACTCGATGCTCGCCGAGCTGAAGAAGCGAAACATTCCCCTCATCGAGGATGTCTGCGAATCCCACGGCGCCTCCCACCACGGGAAAAAGGCAGGCTCCTTCGGCCTCGCCTCCAACTTCTCCTTCTACTTCGCCCACCACATGAGCACCATCGAAGGCGGCATGGTCTGCACCAACGACGAAGACTTCTACCAGGCCGCCCGCATGCTCCGCTCCCACGGCATGGTCCGCGAATCCGACAACCCCGAATTCCGCAAGAAATGGGAAGACGCCTCTCCCGACCTCAACCCCAAGTTCATCTTCGCCTGGCCCACGGGCAACTATCGCAGCACGGAAATCAACGCCGTCATCGGCCGTTCCCAGCTCAAGCGGCTTGACGCCAACAACCGCCGCCGCACCGAGAACTTCAAGCTCTTCCTCTCCCTCCTCGATCCCAAGCTCTACTGGACCGACTTCCAGGTCGAAGGCTCCGTCAACTACGCCTTCAACCTCGTCATGAACAAGCCCGACCCCTCCATCCGCGACCGCCTCATGGCCGTCATGGATGAAAATGGAATCGAGCACCGCCGCGGCAGCGCCGGCGGCGGCAACCAGCTCCGCCAGCCCTACCTCGACGGCATCGCCCCCCCCAAGGCCGACATCCCCCGCCTCTTCCCCAAGATCGACCACATCCATTTCTTCGGTTTCTACATCGGCAACTACCCCACCCTCGACGACGCCCGCATCCGCTGGCTCTGCGACATTCTCAATTCCGTCCGGCCCTGATTCCGCCCGCCCCCCCCCCTCTTACTTCTGTGCATAGTTAATTAACTATGCGCAGGTTTTCACGCACACCCACCACTCCCCGAAAAATCGACAACACTCATCATTGAATCATCGAGTCGATGAGGGCGCGGTGGGACTGCGCGGCGCGCCGAGAATTGAAGCATTCGGCCGAGCGAGCCAGTCCGGCCTTTCCAATCCGCGCCGCGGCGACGGGGTCGGCCACGACCCGCTCCAGCGCGGAGATGAACGACGCGCCGTCGTCAGGCGTGAACAAGAAACCATCCACGCCGTCGCGCACGATCTCGGCGATGCCCGACAGCCCCGTCGCGACTACCGGCCTGCCTGTCGACAGACCGTTATAAAGCGCGCTCGGGATGATGCCCTGGTTGTCCGGCGAATTGCGCCGATGCACCAACACCGCGTCCATTGCGTTCAGCCAGCGGTTCACGTCCTGTTTCGTCGGCAGCCAGCCGGTCATGTGCACCGCGCCATTTAATCCGCGTTTCGCAATTTCCTTGCGGCACCAGGTCTCCCCCCCCGCGCCGCCGATGATCACCAGCCGCCAGTCGGCATGTTTCGCCGCCACCGTCTTCCACCAGTCCAGCAACTGGTCGTAGCCTTTTCCGCCCCGGATGATCCCGAAAATCGCGAAATACTTCAGCTTCTCGTCCATTCCCAGCTCCGCCTTCGTCGGCGCAGGATCGAGAGGACGGAACACGCCGGGATTCTGCGGCGCGTTGATCACGACGATGCGCGATTCGTCCATCCCCTTCGCCGCCAGCAGGCGCCCCTCGGCCTTCGTGCTGACCGTGGCTTTCACATTCGGACGGTTCCAGCTCCGCACCTCGCGCGCTTCCAGCCAATCGGCCAGCTTCCGGCCCCAGCCCGTATGTCCCAGCAAAATCGACCACCACCAGTCGCTAGTCTCGATGATCGTAGGAATGCCCGTCTTCGCCACGCGCCCCGGAATGAACGGCAGCGTTTCCTTGCAAATGATCAGCGCGGGCTCCATCTCCCGGATGCGCTTCAGCAGCCCGCCCAGATGCCGATACCACCGAAGGGTCTTGAGCCACTTGTCGCGCCCGTTGGCCTGGTCCACCGAAAACGGCAACTCGACCACGCGCATTTTTTGGCGCAGCTCCCCGTCGCGCTGCCCGTCGGCGGACCCCATGCAGGCATAGACCAGCTCGTAGGCCGGAGCCAGCGCATCGGCCAGCTCCCGCAGCGCCGGCCATTGGAAGGCCTCGATCTCCGGCGGATACCGGTGCAGATAGACCACAATGGGTTTCTCTTTGCTCATTTCCGTCCCCATGCTACCCTGCCCCCATGAATTTGACCAGCGCCCGCATTCTGATCGCCGGAAGCGAAACCCTTGCCGGCGCCGCCCTCGCGGCCGAGGCGAAGCGCCGCCGGTTGGCCGCCACGACGCTGTCCGCCGCCGAGACCGCCGGCTGGGCCAACGCGACGGCCATCGAAAAGGCGATCGGCGCGGTCCGCCCCGACATCGTCTTCGTTACTGCCGGCGAATCGGGCGGCATCGCCCTCAACCGCGCCCATCCCGCGCGCCTGCTGGAATCCAACCTGCGCGTCGCGCTGAACGTCCTCGGAGCCGCCGCCCATCTGCGCGTGCCGCACCTGCTCTACCTCGCCAGCTCCTGCTGCTATCCCCGCGACGCCGCGCAGCCGCTGCGCGTCGAAAGCCTGATGACCGGCCCCTTCGAGCCCACCAACGCCGCCTATTCCGCCGCCAAGCTTGCCGGCCTCGTCCACTGCGAAGCCATCCGGCAGGAGCATGGCTTGGCCTACTTCGCCGCCATCCCCTCCACCCTCTACGGCCCCGAGGACCACTTCGATCCCGACCACGCCCACGTAGCCTCCGGACTGATGGCCCGCATGCACGAAGCCAAGCAGAAGAACATCCCTTCGGTTTCCGTCTGGGGCACCGGAACCCCCCACCGCGATTTCCTGTTCTCGCGCGATCTGGCCGACGCCTGCTTCTTCCTCGCCGAAAATTATGACGCTTCCGGCCCCATCAACATCGGGCCCGACGCCGACCTCTCCATCGCGGAAGTCGCCGAAACCGTGAAGCAAGTCGTCGACTACGAGGGACAACTGGAGTTCGATGCCTCGAAGCCCGACGGCGCGCCCCTCAAGCGCCTCGACGCCTCCCCCCTGCGCGCCCTAGGCTGGAAGCCTAAAACGGATTTCGCCGCCGGCCTCCGCGAAACCTACGCGGCTTTCTGCAAGCTCACGCGTTGATCAGCTCGATCACGCGTTCCGCCAAGGCGGAGCGCGAAAGGCCGTTGGCCGCCAGCAGTTCGTCGCGGGGGCCGATCTCGAAGCTGTAGTGCGGGGCGAGGCCCGCATGCGCCCACTTCGCCTTTGGCAGGCGCGGCGCGAGCTGGATCGCGAGCAATCCATCCATGCCGCCGCGGCCGATGAATCCCTCCTCCATCGTCAGAATCGCGCGGCACGGAGACAGTGCCGTTTCCAAAGCGTTCATATCAGGCGAGGACAGGTTCATCAGATCCACCGTCCGCACGGGAATGCCGCCAGCTTCCAGCTCGTCGCGCACGGCGACCGCCAGATGGCTCATGTAGCCCGTCGAGACGATGGCCACGGACGCGCCCTTGCTCCCGCCGAGGCGGAAGCCGCGGCGCAGCTCGTCCGCCGTCGGGGCGTCCCCGACGTTGGGCAGCGGATGGCTGTCGAGCCGCAGATAGCGCACGCCTTTTTCATCCAGCGCCTGCCGCGCCATCGCCGCCGCCGTCGCCGCGTCCGCCGGCGACCACACGCCGATGTTCGGCAAGGCGCGCATCAGGGCGATGTCCTCCAGCGCCTGGTGCGTCGGACCCGACACTTCGTAGCTGTAGCCCGCGCCCACGCCCACGAGCGTCACGTTCATCGGCCGGACCTGCGACAGGATGGCAAGGTTGATGCGGATCTGCTCGAGGCAGCGCATCGTGATGAACGGAGCGATGGCATAGGCCACCACGCGGTAGCCCTCCAGCGCGAGCCCCGTCGCCACGTTCACGAGGTTCTGCTCGGAAATGCCCAGGTTCACGAACCGATCCGGAAAATCCTTCCGCACTGCGTCCAGCACCGGCGAACCGAAATCCGCCGTCAGGAAGAAGATGTCCTTCTCCCCGGCCATCCGTTCCTTCATCGCCTGCAGGAACGAGTCGCGCATTCGCATCTTCGGGCCGCTCATGGCGCACCTCCCGTCAGCTCTTCCACTTCCTGCGGCGTCAGCGTCCGGATGTGGCACAGCGGGTCGCCCTCCAGCGAAGGCGCTCCCTTGCCCTTGATCGTGTGCGCGATCACCGCGCGCGGCCCCTCGAATTTCGATGCCATCGCGCGGCCGACGACCTCGCACACCGCGCCGACGTCGTGTCCGTCCACCTCGTCCGCCGACCAGCCGAAGGCGCGGAACTTGTCCGCCAGCGGTGCGAGCCCCACCACGCGCGCCGTATTGTCCATCATGCACCGGACATTGTCGTCCACGATCAGGACCAAATTGTCCAGCTTGTGCTGCGCGGCAAAGAGGAACGCCTCCCAGACGGCGCCCTCGTGCAGTTCGCCGTCGCCCGTCACCACCACCACGCGGCGGTCGGAGCCCTGCCGCTTCAAGGCCAGCGCCATGCCCGAGCCCACGCCGGGGCCGTGCCCCAGCGAGCCGTTCACGGTCTCGTAGCCGGGGATCACGGGGTCGGGAATGCCGCCCAGGAACGAGCCCGGACGGCACACCCGCTTCAGCTCCTCTTTCGGGAAGAAGCCGCGGTCCGCCAAAATGGGATAGAGGCTGATGGAGCCGTGCCCCTTGCTGACGATCAGCCGGTCGCGCGCCGGATCGCGCGGGTTGGCAGGATTGTGCCGAAGCAGTCCACCGTAGAACAGGCAGGTATAGATTTCCACCGCCGACAGCGACGACGCCACGCGCGTCTCCGGCGCCGCCGCGTGGATCCGCAGCGTATCCGCGCGGAACCGCGCCGCCAGCGCGCGCAGCTCGTCGGGGCTCTTCTTCTCTTCGCTCATGTAAAGTCCCTTTGGATGGGGTGTTCCAAAATTCGCCGCACGAACGTCGCCGCCTCCGGGCCAAAGCGACGGGCGACCATGGCCTGGTACGCCGGATTCTCATAGTATTCCTTGAACGCCGCGTCGCGGAAGCGCACGACATCCTTCCAGTCCACATGCTTCGTCGAGAGCGGCCGCGAATTGCGGCTGTAGTGCCCGTAGGCCGACCATTCCTTCGGCATCTGCACGCCCTGGGCCACCAGCTCGTCGTAGAGCCGCGTGCCGGGATACGCCATCGCGCAATAGAAGTTCGCCCATTCGAACTGGTACCGCTTCGCCATGTCGAACGACTCCTGCATGCTGGCGAGATCGTCCTCCGGCAGGCCGAAGATGAAGTTGCCGACGATGGAGATGTCCGCGTCGCGCGTCCAACCGATGACCCGGTCCGTCACGTCCTCGGAGGTCTTCTTGTTGACGGAGCCCCGGACCCGCTCGTTGGCGGATTCGAAGCCATAGGCCAGCCAGCGCACGCCCGCCTTCCGCAGCTTCTTCAGCATGTCCAAACTGCGGATCGACGACACATGGGCGTAGGCCCAGAAATTCAGATCCCAGCCCTTGGCGATGATGCGGTCGCAGATCTCCTCGACGCGCTCCATGTTCGCGGTGAACACGTTGTCGAGAAGGCGCACGTTGCGCACGCCCAGCTTCACCAGGGTTTCCAGTTCGCCGATGACGCGGTCGGCGGAGCGCAGGCGCAGGTTGGAGCGGCCCGCCACGACGTTTACGCTGCAATAGGAGCAGTTGTAGGGGCAGCCGTGATTCGTGTAGATCGCGCCATATGGGCTGCGGTCGTTCAGCCGGTCGAAGCAATGCCAATGGTGCGCGCGATAGCGCGACGGCGGCATCAGATCCCACGCCGCGTCCGGCAGCTGGTCCACATCCGCGAACATCGGTGCGCGGCCGCCGTCCACCACCTCGTCGCCGGAGCGCGACCAGATGCCGGGGATCTCGCCCGCCACCGGGCGCTTCCCGCGCCCGTTCGCCCTCAGCCACTTCGCCAGCGCCGTCACCGGCGCGTACGATTCGCCGCGACAAACGAAATCCGCCTCTTCTTCGCGCAAAATCCGTTCCGGATAGGCCGACGGCACCACCCCATCCAACAGCACCGGGATGCCCGGCACCAGCTGGTGGATCGCGCGGACGGTTTCCCCCGCCGCCTGCATCTTGGTCACGTCGCCCGAATTGACCTGGTCGGTGCCGACCGCGACCAGCCCCGGCCCCAGTTCCTTCACCCGCGACGCCACCGCTTCCGGCAGCAGCCCCTCCGCATCCGCATCCAGCAAGGCCACCGAGAGGCCCTGCCCCCGCGCATAGGCCGCCAGCAGGCCGAGCTGGACCGGCGGCGTCACCGCCGCGATCTCCGCGCCCAGCGTTCCATACGCCTTCGCGCGGTTGTTCGGAAAAAGGGCCAGCAAATCCACGGAATTCATGCCCGCACGCTATCACGCCCG
>DMJA01000065.1 GCA_003451935.1 Verrucomicrobiota bacterium
CTCCGGCAAGGACAGCATGAAGAACGATTTTCGCGCCGGAGGAAAAAAGATCTCCGTGCCGCCGACGGTGCTCTATTCCGTCGCCGCGGCGATTTCCGATGTGCGCCAAACGGTCACGAGCGAAATCAAGGGCGCGGGCGACGGCATCTATCTGCTGGGCCGCACCTATGGCGAATTGGGCGCGTCGGAATTCCAGCTTCTGTTCGGCGCGGCGGGCGGGCAAGTTCCCGTCGTGCGGCCAAAGCAGGCGCTGCCGATGTACTACAAAGTGATGGCGGCGAATCGCGAGGGGCTCATCCGTTCCAGCCACGATCTCTCCGACGGCGGACTCGCCGTGGCGCTGGCGGAAATCACGTTCGGCACCGGCCTGGGCCTGGATGTTGCGGTGGATGCCGTGGCGGATTCGGTCGCGACCGCGCTCTATTCTGAATCGCATTCGCGGTTCGTCGTCACGGTGAAGCCCGGGCATCGCGCGCGTTTCGAGGAGATCCTCGGCGGCGCCGCGGTGCGGATCGGCGAGACGACCGCGGAGCCGAAATTCCGGATCGCCTGGCAGAACCGGCCGGTGGTGGCCTGCGCCTGCGACGAGCTGGCGCGGGCTTGGCAGCAGGAGCTGTTGTCGTGAAAACGGTGCGCGCATTGGTCCTTGCGGGCTTCGGCATCAACTGCCAGGACGAACTGGCGGCGGCGTACCGTCTCGCCGGGGCGGAGGCCGACATCGTCCATTTCAACGAACTGCTGACGGGCGCGCGCCCGGTGCGCGGCTACGACGTCATCAATTTCCCGGGCGGATTCTCCTTCGGCGACGATCTGGGCGCAGGCAAGGCGCTGGCAAACAAGATGCGCTTTTGCAAGCTCGCCGGCGGGAGCACCCTGCTGGACGAGATCGCGGACCACCTGAAAGACGGCGGCCATGTCCTCGGCATCTGCAACGGCTTCCAGATCTTGGTGAAGTGCGGCCTGCTGCCGAACGTCGGCGGGAACTTCGAGCAGGAAGTTTCGCTGATCGTGAACGACAGCGGAAAATTCGAAGATCGCTGGTGCCATTGCCGCGCCGAACAGCCGGCGCTGTCGCCGTTCCTGAACGGCGTCGGCGTGCTCGCGCTGCCGGTGCGCCACAAGGAAGGCAAGCTGGTGGTCCGCGACGACGCGATCCGCGCCGCGATCCGGAAACAAGGCCTCTGCGCGTTGCGCTACTGCGACGCGGAAGGGCACGTCGCGACGGAATATCCGGCGTTGCCCAACGGCGCGGAGCTGTCCTGCGCCGCACTGACCGATCCGACCGGGCGCGTGCTGGGCATGATGCCGCACCCGGAGGCCTATCTGGCGATCTACAACCATCCCGACTGGACCCGGCGCCGCGAGGCGGCGGGCGGAAACGAGGAAGGGGAGGGCCTGCGCCTCTTCCGCAACGTCGTCGACCACATCCGGAGGAACCGCCCATGAACGTGCTCAAGACCGCATCCACGCCCCAGCTGAAGACGATCCACCGCGGCAAGGTCCGCGACAGCCTGCGCGTCGACGCCGCGACGCGCCTGCTGGTCGTCAGCGACCGCCTGTCGGCCTTCGACCGCGTGCTGGAGACGCCGATTCCGCTGAAGGGCGAAGTGCTCAGCCGCCTCTCGAACTGGTGGTTCGAGCAAACCGCCGAAGTCGTTCCGAACCACGTACTCCGCGCGGTCGATCCGGTGGCCACGCTGGTGCGCGAAGTCGAGCCGATCCGGGTCGAGATGGTGGTGCGGGGATATTTGACGGGTTCGATGGGCCGCGCCTACGAGGCGGGCGCGCGCACGTTCTGCGGCGCCGCGGTGCCGGACGGCCTGCAGCCCAACGGGCGCTTTCCGCAGCCGCTGGTCACGCCGACGACCAAGGAAAAGAGCGATCGCGAAATCAGTCCGGCGGAAATCGCGTCCGAAGGCTGGACGACGGCCGAGCGCTACGCGCAGATGAAGGAAATCGCCTTGCGCCTGTTCGAGCTCGGCACGCGCGTGTTGGCCGAAAAGGGCCTGATTCTGGTCGACACCAAGTACGAATTCGGCCTGCTGGACGGGGAGCTGGTGCTGATCGACGAAATCCACACGCCCGACTCCTCGCGCATGTGGGACCAGGCCGCCTACGACCGCGATCCACTCAAAGTCGAAGCCCACGACAAGGAATACGTCCGCGCCTGGCTCCGCCAGAACCGTAAGAACGGCGACTATCCGCCCGCGCTGCCGGACGACGTCGTCCGCGAGACCACGCGGCGCTACGTCGAAATCTACGAGCGGATCACGGGCGACAAGCTAATCGTGTCGGACGAGGACCCGCGCGCGCGCCTGGCGCGCAACCTGAGCCGCGCAGGCCTGATCCGGGACGGTTTCGTGGCCATCGTGATGGGCTCGAAGGCGGACCTCGAACACGCGAACAAAATGAAGGCCGTCGTTGAATCCTACGGGATCTTCGGGGATCTGCGCGTGGCGTCGGCCCACAAAAACGGCGAGGATCTGGTGCCGCTGGCGGCGGAATACGACTCCGCTGTCGAGCCGGGCGCGATTCTCGCCGTGGCGGGGCTTTCGAACGGCCTCGGTGGGGCACTCGCGGCCAATTCCGCGCTGCCGGTGATCAGTTGTCCGCCGTTCAAGGACGGGACGGACATGCTGCTCAACCTGAATTCGTCGCTGATGATGCCCTCGCAGGTGCCGGCGATGACCGTGGTGCGGCCACAGGAGGCCGCGTTGGCCGCGCTGCGCGCGCTGAACCTGCCGCGGCTCAAGGACCGCTTCCGCGCCGAGATCGCCGACATGAAGGAAGGCCTGCGCCGCGACGA
>DMJA01000296.1 GCA_003451935.1 Verrucomicrobiota bacterium
CAGTTCCATCCGGAAAAAAGCCAGCAGGCCGGCCTGCGGATGCTGAGGAATTTCATCGACTGGAGCGAGGAGTAGGGACATGGGCGAATTCACGATCCTGCCGGCCATCGATCTCAAGGGCGGCCAATGCGTCCGCCTGCGCCAGGGGCGCGCAGACGAGGCGACGGTCTATGGCGACGATCCGGCGGCGCAGGCGCGCGAATGGGCGGACCAAGGCGCCACGTGGCTGCACGTGGTGGATCTCGACGGCGCGTTCCAAGGCCATCCCGCGCACCTCGACGTGATCGCCCGGATGGTGGCCGCCGCGGGCATCCCCGTGGAATGCGGCGGGGGGCTGCGCTCCGACGCCGACCTCGACGCCCTGCTGGCGTGCGGGGTCGCCCGCGCCATCCTGGGCACTCGCGCGCTGGAGCGCATGGACGAACTGTCCGCGCTGGCGGCGAAATACGGCGAGAACCTGGCCGTGGGCATCGACGCGCGCGACGGACTTGTCCAGGTGAAGGGCTGGACTGAAACCTCGCGCACGCCGGCCGTCGAGCTGGCGCAGCGCGCGGCCGCCGCCGGCGTGAAGACCCTGATCTATACCGACACGGCCACCGACGGCATGCTGCGCGGCCCGAATTTCTCGGGGAATGCGATGCTGTGCGACGCCGTGGGGCCGGCCTGCCGGGTGATCGCGTCCGGCGGCATCACGACGGCCAGCGACATCCGCCGCCTGCGCGCGCTGGGCAAGGCGAACCTGGCCGGGGCCATCGTCGGCAAGGCGCTCTACGAAGGACGCACCACCTTGGCCGACCTGCTCGCCGCCGCCCAGGCGTAGGAAAGCCGGCGCGGCGGAATTCAATGGGCCGCGCCGGAACCGGCGAGGTGGCCGGAGCAGAAGGCCCAGTGGAGGTTCCATCCGCCGGTGGGGGCGTCGAGGTCGAGGATTTCCCCGGCGAAATAGAGGCGGGGCGTCAGCCGCCCTTCGAGGGTGGCGGGATCCACTTGCTTGAGCGACACGCCGCCGGCGGTCGCCATGCTGTCGTCGAATCCCCCTGTTCCGGTGATGGTCAAAGGCAGCGCGACGAGATGCCGCGCCAGCTCTTTTTCTTGCGCGGCGGAAAGACGGGAGAAGGTCAGGTCTGGCGGGATTCCGGCCAGTTCTAAGAGGGTTCCCGCGAACGCCCGCGGAACTTGGCGGGCGAGCCAGACGTAGATCGGGCGCGCCCCGGCGTCTTGGCGCAGTTGCTGCATGTCGGGGATTTTTCCAGCCCAATTCAAAACGACTCGGATTTCCCGGTTTTGCAGAAGCCGCCGCGCGACGCGGCCGGACAGGTTGAGGACGGCGGGGCCGGAAATGCCGCGGTGGGTGAACAGGATTTCTCCCTGCTCCGTTGCTTCGCGTGCCCGTGAGCCTTCGATGGAGATTTCGACATTGGACAGGGAAAGACCGCTGTGCCCGGCGGGCCATTTTTCGGCGGTCCGCAGGGACGTGAGCGCGGGGACGGGCAGCACAAGATCGTAGCCGATGGATTGCGCCAGGGCGAATCCGGAGCCGTCGGAGCCGAGGCGGGGCGCGGAGCGACCGCCGGCCGCGATCAAGATCGAACGGGCGGAGAATGAATCCACCATCCATGGGGCATCTGGATTTCCGGGCGGCTGCAGTCTTTCCACGGCATGGTTGAAGAGGAATCGCACGCCGAGGCGGGTGGCGGCGGCGAAAAGGGCGTCGCGCACCTGCGCGGCGGATTGGGAACGCGGATAGATGCGGCCGGCGGGGTCCACGGTGGTGGGGATTCCGATGCCGGCCAGCCGTTCACGCAAAGCGTCCGGCGTCAGCGAGCGGAAGGCGGGGATGGCAAAGCGTCCGTGGCGCCCGAAGGCGGCGGCGAATTCTTCTTCGGTGGAAAGATGGCTCAAGTTGCCGCGGCCCCCGCCGCTGACGGCGAGCTTGGCGCCGGGGGCGGGCATGCGGTCCAGGACGAGCACGCCGCGGGCCGGATGGCGCTGTGCGGCGGAGAGTGCGGCCAGCAGGCCGGCGGGGCCGGCACCGATGATGAGGAACGTGGCATCCACCGGGGTGAAGAGAGAAAAGTTCCGGTTATTTGGAAAAGGGGATCCAGCGCCGGAGAATGGCTTCCAGCGTGCCGTCTTTTTGCCAGTCTGCCAGCGCCTGGTTGGCGGATTCGCGCAAGGAGACGCTGCCGCGGCGGAAGGCCCAGGCAATCTCCTCCTTGGCGAAGAGCGGCGGGGCGACCGCCAGATGCGGTTCATGGCGCAGGGCGAGCCACCATGCCGCAGGCGCGTCATGGATCAGCATGTCGATCTGTCCTTGGCGCAGGGCTTCGGCCGCTTCCTCGGCATCGGGGAAGGCGAAGCGCGTGGCATTGGCGAAGTAGCGGGAGACAAGCCGGTCTCCGGCCGAGTTTGCGACGACGCCGGCGCGGGCTATCGCCGCGCGGATCTTGATCGGGGTGTTGACGCGCGGGAGGTCTTGCGTGCGGACCAGCGCGGCCTGGCCGACGACCAGATAGGGCGTGGAAAAATCCAGCTGGACGCGGAGGTCCTCCGTGGCGGCCATTCCAGCCATGAGGATGTCCACGTGGCCGCCCAGCAGGGCGGCGGACAGCTTGTCGGCGGGATAGGCAACGAAGACGGGCCGCATGCCCAGGCGCTCGGCCAGGGCCCGGCCCAGCTCGGCCTCCACGCCCGCCCAGCGCCTGTTTTGACGGAAGATCAGGGGAGGTGAATCCTCCACGACGCCGATGCGCAGGGACGGGCGGTCCATTCGATCCAAGGCCGCGGAGCGGCATCCCGCCGAAGCCAGCGCCAGCAGCAAGGCCACCCCGGGCCCCATCGGGAAATGCCTGGGAAGCCGCATGGGCGGCTAGGCCTCCGGAATGCCCAGGTACTGCTTCTCGAGCGCGTCGTAGCGGTTGATGACCTGGCGGACCAGGGCGCGCTTTTCATTGTAGGGGCCGGGGTAGAAGGAGCCCTTGAAGCCCGCGAGGATGATGTTGCGCAGGCGGGCGGGGGTGACGGGCAGCTGCTGGCAGACCAGCTCAAGTTCGCGAGTGACGCTGGTGCGGGAGACGAGGCGGTTGTCCGTGCAGATGGAGACGGAGAGATTGGCCTCGAGCATCTTGCGCAACGGGTGGTCTGAAACGGAATGGATGGAGGGGATGGTCTGGAGGTTGCTGGTGGGACAGACCTCGAGCGTGATGCGCCGGGACGCGATGTATTCCACGAGGCACTGGACGTAGTCGTCGGGATCCTTGATGGCCGGGTCCTGGATCTTGTCGGCGGCGAACAACCAGGTGCCGTGGCCCAGGCGGTCGGCGTGGCATTCGGTGATGGCCTGGAAGATGGATTCCGGGCCGTAGGCTTCGCCGGCGTGGACGGTTTTCTTCAGGAAGTGCACGTGGGCGTACTGATAGGCTTCCTTGTGGTCGAGGGCGGGGAATCCGGCTTCCGCGCCGGCGAGATCGAAGCCGACGACAGGGATGCCTTTCTGGTGCGCGAGGGCGGCGGCCGAGCGCGCCATTTCGAGGGAGGCGACAGCCATGACTTCCTTGGCGGGGGCATGGGGCATCACGTCGAAAAGCTGCGCGTAGTAGGCCGACATGTGGCGATTGAAGAAACGCATGGCGCAGGTGATGATGCCGTAATGGAAGGGAATGTCGGCGCCTTGGCGGACGGCGGCGGAGGCGTTGTGTTCCTTCTGGGCGCGCTCCAGGCCGCGGTGGACGCATTCGATGACTTCTTCCACGGTGAAGCCGGGACGGACGTGCAGCTGCGGGGCGTATCGGATTTCGATGTAGCGGACATTCTCGGCGATGCTGTCCTGCGCCAGTTCATAGGCGACGCGCTCGAGGTTCTCGGGGGTCTGCAGCACCGCGCAGGTGAGGCCGAACCCGCGAAGATAATCGGGCAGATCCTGGTACTTCTCCTTGAAGACGAGTTCCTGCAATCCGGATTCCGTCTCGGAGGGCAGGGGAACCTTGGCGGCCTTCGCCAGTTCGATCAGGGTGGAAATGCGGAGGGAACCATCCAGATGGAGATGCAGGTCGGTCTTGGGAATCTTCTCGAGAAATTCGCGGGTGATCTGGTTGGCCATGTGGGAACCTCCTGCCTTGGACAAATGCCTTGTTGTTTGCGGCATCCTATCCGATGCGGGGGGGGGGCCGCAACCGTTTTGAGGCGGATCAGCGGACGTGGCGGAGGAGGACGAGGCCGAGGACGAGGAATACAATGTCGGGCAGCCAGCCGGCCACCACGGGCGGGAGGATCTCCTGCTTGCCGTAGGCCAGGCCCAGGCCCATGT